>JBKJSZ010000156.1:0-4477 GCA_046593675.1 Ferruginibacter sp. | reverse complement strand
TTTTTTGAAAATATTTCAATATAAATTAAATGGCATGTTTTTATTGAAGGTTTAATTGATGTATAATATCAAATGAGTTCTGATTATAGCACTTTCATTAATAGTTGTTTCTACTATTGCTCAAACTGACACTACATTTCTACAAACTGTAACAGATACTACAGATAAAAGAGAGAAAAATAAATTTGGTGATCTTCTGGATGATGATCCTGTATTCAATAAACGTATAGCCATCTGGCAACCGGCCGTAAGAATTGCTGTGGCGAATGTAGTTAATTGGTCAATTGCGAAGTATGTGTATAAATTTGACTGGCCTAGTAACAGTATTGCCAATTGGAAAAATAATATTCAGAAAGGCCCTGAATGGGATGATGATGGATTCGGGATAAATTTTATTGGACATCCACATACAGGAAGTAATTATTTCAACATCGCCAGAAGCAACGGATACAATTATTGGCAATCCATTCCTTTTAATATTTATGGAAGTGTTATGTGGGAATATCTTGGTGAAAATACCAGACCTTCTTTTAATGACCTTGTTAATACGCCGATTAGCGGAGCTTTCCTTGGTGAAATACTTTATCGGCTAAGTTCGACTGTGCTGGATGACAGAACGCGTGGTTTTGAAAGAGTGTGGCGGGAAATTTTAGCCGGTGCTATTAATCCCTCGAGGGCATTTAACCGGTTTACTCAAGGAAAAATGTTTCGGATTACCCATAAAGAAGTTTATCAAAAAGATAGAGTGAATCTCACATTTAATGCAGGAGCGCACCAAATAAATGAAGGCACTGCTTTCGGAACGGGTAAAACAAATCCATTTTTAAATATTCAGATAGATTATGGAAGTCCTTTTGAAATCAGGAAAAGAAAACCCTTTGATGTTTTCCGTTTCAAAACAGAATTAAGCTATGGAAGTAATAGGAAAATTTTAGAAAATGTACATGGATATGGAATTCTTGCAGGAAAAAACATTCACAGCAAAGATGTGTTAGGAGGAATTTTTCAACATTTTGATTATTGGAATAATAATATTTTTGAAGTGGGTGCCATAGGATTTGGTGTAGGTGTAATTTCCAGGAAGCAATTTTCCTCAAAAAATAATCTGTATACAAATTTTCATGTAGCAGCGGTTCCTTTAGCAGGAAATAATACACGCTTCGGACCCGACAGTTCTTCCTTCAGAACCTATAATTATGGAGGTGGCATGCAAATTAAACTGGAAGAGACTATTAATTTTACCAGTCGCCTTTCTATTGGATTTTACGGTTTTTTTTATTGGATAAAAACTTATGTTGGTTTGCCAGGAAATAGTTTAGTTACCATAATGCGGCCGAATATTTCTATAAGATTATTTAAAAATGTTAGTATAGGATTTGAACAGCATATTTATATGAATGACAGATACCTTAACGGGAAACCGGAATTACATCTTAAGCGTACAGAGCAGAAATTATTTTTGCAATTATTTCATGAAGATCCTAAGCGTAACGGGAAATATAAATGATCTTAGTATTGTACAGAAATTCTCCGTAATGTTTTCAACATAATGGTATGTGGCATAGCTATTGAAACATTTTTGGAAATTTATTTTATGAAAAGAAATCAATGGATATTAACCGGATTAGCTGCTGCTGGTCTTGCAACTTTCCTCATCAATAAATACAATGGAAAAAAACAAATTTCTGTTAGCAGTTCGGGAAGTAAATTGTATAAAAAACATTTGACAGATGTGTTTTCAAATGCTAAAAACATGGGCACATCTGTAATGGCTTAAACATATCATTACCTTAGTGATTACTTCAAAAACGAAAAGCTACTCCGGTAGCTTTTTTTTAATCCCTTATTTTTCAATTATAATTAGAAAAAAGAAACTTGTATTATAAATGAATATTTTTTAAAATTATAATTCGATTCAGATCCATATGATTTATTCACTCACTATTTTAATAATGGTTTTCTGAATAATAAAAACAAAGGTGTTTTTTATATTGAAAATATAGTTGGTAACCAGTTGAAAATTTATATCCCTATAATTAAATTAATCATTTTCATTTTATGAATACGCCATTTTTTTTAACCAATTTCTGAGGGATTTCATTAAGTTCAGTTGATATTCTAATCACACATAATAGAAACTATTTTAGTTTTTATTTAAAAAAAAGGCCATCCATTTAAGGACGGCCTTTTTCTTTATACAATTTCAGATTAGTTCATGAAAAGAACTCTTCCTGTAATTGTTTGTCCGTTCACAGTATATCTGTAAACGAGAGATTTACGGCTTGCGCTGTTTGGTGTATAAGTGAAAGTTCTTACACTTCCTCTTTCAACCGGTCCCTGATAAAGTTGAGAAACTCTTTCTCCCATTAAACCATACAATTCAAAAGAACTGCTTCCTGATACATTAGATCTCACAGAGAAAGTAATGCGATCAGTGAATGGATTTGGAGATGCGTTTATTTCAACAACAGGTGTTAATCTGGCCGTAACAGTTGATGTTCTTCCGCTGATGCTTGTAACAACTCTGCAATCATGGAAAGCATTGTTGACAAAATCTACAGCATTGTTCACTACTGAAGGAGAGATATTAGTAACTACACCTCCCAAAACATCGTTAGCTAATTGATACAAACCTGCAATGGTTGGCTCATAGCCATTTGATGGGTTTGTTAGATAGTTAACAATATTAGTTGGGAAAGTAATACAATTGATACTTCCGCTCGGGTTGGTATTGCTGCAACTGCTTAGTGCAGCTGTACAAACTTGTGAAGTAATAGGAATTGCTCCTAGTGCCGCACTGTTTTGCATATTCAGGAATAAAGTCAGCGTCTGACCAAATAGATTATTGTAGATCCTTCCCGCCTGGCTACCATTAGTTCTCAATGGAATACTTGACCACGAAGCTGTGTTGCTCAAAGTAGCGCCACCTGGATATACAGCAAAAGCTCGTGATGGTCCGCCACCTGGTAGAAGAGTAAGTACATCCATTGCACTTGTTACTGTGAAGTAACGGTTGTTGGTTACATTACCAAAAGTAACTGTACCACCAACTGATGCAAGAGCTGATTCTATTCTCTGAATGGTAGTAGTCTGAACACCATTTGTGCAAGACATTCCACCAGCATTTCCATAATAACCCTGAGTATATGTACATAATACGCTACCCACGGGAACAGGACCACCACAACTTTGCAGAATAACTGCGTTCGCCGTTGAAGTACATCCGTTGGCATCTGTTACCGTAACAGTATAAGTACCTGAACCAAGTCCGCTTAAATTCTGCATGTTTGTTTGTCCTGTTGGAATAGTTCCTCCAAGAGTAGCTACCCATACATAACTGTAAGGAACGGTTCCACCTGTAACCGTAATATTCACGGCGCCATTTGGTGCATTACAATTTGTGATCTGAGTGGCTGTTGCTGTTACAGCAATGGCAGCAGAAGATTGTGTAATGGTTACTGTTTGAGTTGCCGAACATGTATTACCATCTGATACAACTACTGTATAAGTACCTGCCACAAGGCCTGTAAGATTTTGCATACCACTCATACCTGCCGGAATAACGCCACCATTGCTGGCAGTCCAGAAGATAGTATAATTTCCGTTTCCTCCATTAATTAACAGGTTAATTGCACCTGTGGCATTGCCGAAGCAAAGGATATTTGTTGGTGTAAGTGTTAAAGAGATATTTGAACCACCTGCAGTAATAGTAACAGTTCTAGTGATTACGCAAAGGTTTGCGTCAACAATAGTCACTGTATAAGTACCTGCCACTAAACCAGATAAATTTCCTGTTTGTCCCTGGCCAGATGGAATAATTCCACCATTAGAAGTTGACCAGAAATAAAAGTAAGGAGCAGATCCGCCTGTAGGAGTTACACTGATGGTTCCGCCTGCATTGTTGCAAGAACCATTGGTTTGTGTAACAGTTGCATCTAATGCAGTAGTTGGCTGTGTAATATTAATTCCTGTAATGATCGGGCATACACATCCGTTTACATCATTCACAACCAATGAATAGGTTCCGGCAACTAATCCTGTAAGCGTTGGGCCATTACCCTGACCTGCAGGAATAACACCACCATTCGTAGCTGTCCAAATATAAGTATATGGAGCAGTTCCTCCTGTAACAGTAGCTGTAATGGCACCTGTTGCAGATCCAAAACAGCGAATGTTTGTTACCGTATAAACGATTGAGATAATTTGTGGCTGTGTAATCACTACTGAAGTAATAACGGAACAACCAGTTGCATCCGTAATAGTAACGGTATATGTACCAGCACCTATACCAGTAAGTGTTCCAGTGCTGCCTTGTCCTGCAGGAATCACTCCTCCATTACTAGCAACAAAAGAATAAGTATAAGGAGCCGTTCCGCCTGTTGGAGTTACAGTTACAGATCCATTCATTTCCCCAAAGCAGGTAACATTCACCTGAGAAACAGTTGTTACAATTTGTGGACCTTGTGTAATAACAACG
>JBKJSZ010000091.1:0-7678 GCA_046593675.1 Ferruginibacter sp. | reverse complement strand
CTGTAGTAAAACATCCGTTGTTGTTCGTATACGTTATCGTTGTTGTTCCTGCAGATACTGCGGTCACCAATCCTGTATTGGAAATTGTAGCAACACCTGTATTAGAGGATGTCCATGGATTTACTGCGGCTGCTGTTGCCGTTCCACTTAATTGTGATGTCAATCCAACACACGCTGTTAATGTCCCACTAATAACAGGCAATGCATTCACCGTAAAAGTTGCAGTAGTAAAACATCCGTTGCTGTTTGTATACGTTATCGTTGTTGTTCCGGCAGATACTGCAGTTACCAATCCAGAATTGGAAATTGTAGCAACACCTGTATTAGAAGATGTCCATGGATTTACTGCCGCTGCTGTTGCCGTTCCGGTTAATGGAGAAGTTGATCCAACGCAGGCATTTAAGGTTCCGCTGATAACTGGATTTGCATTTACCGTAAATGTTGCAGTAGTAAAACATCCGTTGCTGTTCGTATACGTTATCGTTGTTGTTCCTGCAGATACTGCACTAACCAATCCTGTATTGGAAATTGTAGCAACACCTGTATTAGAGGATGTCCATGGATTCACTGCCGCTGCTGTTGCCGTTCCGGTTAATGGAGAAGTTGATCCAATGCAGGCATTTAATATTCCGCTGATAACTGGATTTGCATTTACCGTAAACGTTGCAGTAGTAAAACATCCGTTGCTGTTCGTATACGTTATCGTTGTTGTTCCGGCAGATACTGCACTAACCAATCCTGTATTTGAAATTGTAGCAACACCTGTATTAGAAGATGTCCATGGATTTACTGCCGCTGCAGTTGCTGTTCCCGTTAATGGAGAAGTTGATCCAACGCAGGCATTTAAGGTTCCGCTGATAACTGGATTTGCATTTACCGTAAATGTCGCGGTAATAAAACATCCACCAGTATTTGTATATGTTATTGTTGTTGTTCCTGCTGATAATGCGGTTACTAGTCCCGTATTTGAAATGGTGGCTACAGCTGTATTAGAAGATGTCCACGTATTGATTCCAACTCCAGATGAAGTTCCTGTTAGTTGTGATGTTAATCCAACGCAGGCATTTAATGTTCCGCTGATAACCGGATTAGGATTTACAGTAATAATTACTGTTATAGGTAATCCTACGCAACCTGCTGCTGTTGGTGTGACGGTATACGTTACTGTACCGGCAACGGCACCTGTTGCCGTAAGTGTTTGTACAATTGTAGCACCGCTACCTGCCGTTGCTCCGGATGCACCAGTTTGAGATACAGTCCAGGCATATGTTGTTCCAGTTACTGTACTTGATAATGCAATATTTGTTGGAAACCCTGAACATATTGATTGTGCTGCGGGTGTAGCTGTTGCTAGCGGAATGGCTACTGTTACAGATATACCATAACTCACACTACAACCTAATGCATCTGTAACGGTAAGGTTTATAAAATATGTACCAGAAGATGCGTAAGTATGTGAAGGATTTTGTAAGGAAGATGTAGCACCATCTCCGAACGTCCAGGCAAATGTTGAATTAGTAGTCTGACATGTTTTATTAAAATTATATGTTCCGCAGGATGAACTTGTATATGTAAAATCAGCATTGGGACCAATAGTTGCCGTTCCTCCTGAACAGGCTCCGCCAAAGTTTAATGAGAAACCACTATTACTGGAGGAAAAGTTATCGACGAGTAAGGCATAGGTACTACCGGCAGTTACATTTAAGGTGGTGGTTTCCCAGGCAGCATACGTACCAAAACATCCAGCTCCTGAATTTACCGCGCCTGGTTCTGATGCAACACAACTGCTGATTCCGGTTGAACCTTTGCACCCGCTCCAATTACAGGCAATACTGTTTCCCATGGTGGAACAACTGGTTGGGTCTCCGGTAACATCAAACACAGCCCAATCATAATCATCTCCGGTGTTTGCTGGTAAAATATTAAACTGTAAAGTTCCGGAACATCCTATAGTAAACCTAAACCATTTTGATTGCCTTTCTCCCCCGATACCCCAACATGAATTGGCTGGACTAATTTCCTGGGAACCAAAACCCGCAGAAGAAGTTGGTTGAGAAAATTGCGTGGAGGTACATAGTATTGCCGCAGTACTGCAATTCTGTCCCGCCAACAATGGAGGTGTAGATGTTGTTAAACAAGAAGTAAAAGTTCCTGCGTTTGCAATGGATGCGCTGGATACCATAAAATAATAAACAGTTCCAATCTGCAAACCATTGAAAGTAGTTGATAAAGGTGAGGCACCACATGCTGTATTTATAAATGAAAAACCTCCTGTACAAGTACCTTCTAATAAGGAAAGTTCAATATTTCCTGTCATAGTTCCACTCGTAATGTTAAACTGAGCTGAACTTCCTGTTGCAGTAAAAGTGTACCAAACATCCGGGTGACTTCCTCCGCCTGCCTGGCAACCAACCTGTCCGCTCCAGCTATCTGTTGCAGCAACTGTAGTTCCGGATAAACAAGTTCCATTTTGTGGTGATCCTATAGCAGCAGAACAATTATCATTTGCAGGTTGTGCAAAAACAAAAAGTAATAGAAAACTAAAAAATCCTGTCAGCAATATTTTTTTGATCATTTCTTACTTATAATGAAATTCCGGTAATGGTATAAATTCAGGGTCTTCGATTTTCTTACGGGATGGAATAAACAACTCTGTCATAGGATTTAATTTTACAGTAGTGTCAGAAGTGGGCCGCCTTAATTCTTCTATTAAAATAAAAGTTTCAGTAGTAAAGTAATAACGCATTTTCTGGTTCCATATCAAAAACTGATAAGTACCTTTTTTTGCCTGAGGTTTACTTTGAACATCGAGAGCACTATAATTTTTAGAGATCCCGGCTTGGCTAAACCCGGATATATTACATGTTAAGAAGGAAAGTAAAAAGTAAAATTTTAACATCATGAAAGATATTAAAAATTTTGCTCTTAAATAGTAGTTATATGATGTTTATTTGATTTATTTAGATCAGATAAAACAGCCACTTAATTTTAAAAGACGGCATAAAAGAAAACAACAGTAAATAACCGGTAAAAGATGATGATTTTTAGATTACAATTCTAAAATATCAAGCACTTTCCAGTTCCTCGATATTCAGTTTCTTCATTTTCAATAAAGCCTTCATTACTCTTTGTGAACGGGATTTATCAGACATCAACTGAGCTAGTTGTTTAGGAATGATCTGCCAGCTGATGCCATATTTGTCTTTTAGCCAGCCACACATGCTTTCACTTCCTTCTGAAGTCATTAAAGCCCAATAATAATCGATTTCCTGCTGATCTTTGCATTCCAAGACTATAGAGACGGCTTCATTAAATCCAAATTCATGCTGCCCGGATCCATCCATGGCAGAAAAATGATCATTACATATTAAGAAGCTGCCATACTTCAAATTTCCGTTCATTAAACCATCAACTTCGGTGTACATTTCTTTCCATATAACAGAAGATTGAGGGAATACTTGCACATAATAATCAATGGCTGATGCTGCTTTTCCGAATTGATCCCCCACAAATAAAAATGATAGAGATATTTTTTGAGTATGCTCCGAAAGTTTTCCCAACATTAATTGCCAGGTCATGCCAAACTGATCTACTACCCATGCATATTTTTCGCTCCAGGGATAAGTATCCAGCTGCATCATAGCACTGCCGTTTTCCATAAGAGCAGAAAATATTTTTTCTATTTCCACTGTGGATTCGCAAACCACAAAAAATGAAATGGAAGGATTGATCTTAAACATGGGCCCTCCATTTAAACCCATAATTTCTTTGCCTTCCAATTTAAATTTACTTACTAAAGAAGAGGACGACAATATTGTACTATTATTAAAAACAGAACAATAAAATTTTGCAGCTTCTTCCGCTTTTCCATCAAACCACAAACAAGGATAAATATTGTTATTCATTTTATTTAAAAATTTGTACTTGAAGTTAATATTTATCTTGATATAAGGAGATGTGGTTGTACAGGCAACAATTGTTGTAAAAACTTTTCTGATTGGTATTCATGCTTTGGGAAAATATAGGTTTTTGATCGCGAAGGTTTTAATCGAATGCTCATTTTTTCTTCAAGAATATTCTCACCATCCATTATAATTATTTCTTTTATATCGTTAACAGTAAATTTTCTTTTCCAGCTTTGAACAATTATTTTTTTAAAAAAATTCAAATAAAATCGGAGTTACCCAGTAAAGCGCAATCATTATCATCATAAATTTTGTCTCTTTACTTTTGGTTTTTCGAAGTAATAATAACCGGTCAGCAATAACCAAAATGCTAATGCCTGGAATCGGTAAAGGAATTTGTATCCGGAATTTTTTCACTAAAAATGATTCCGTTATTAAAATTCAGAAAACCATCTTTTATATATAATTTATCCATCGTTATTTGATCTTTAATAAAACGTCAGGGAATGCCGTAATAATAATTAAAAATCTATTTTTCCACTCCGGTACAATTCATCAAGCGGACTAACAATATTAACCAGCGTTTCCCTTTTAACATGAAGATACCTGTTTGTAGTGGATATACTAAAATGCCCGAGCAAGTCTTTTATATACCGGATATCCACTCCTTTTTCTAAAAGATGTGTAGCAAAACTGTGGCGCAAACTATGGAAACCTACTTCCTTTTTAATACCTGCTCTTGTTCTTGCCGTCCAGAAAATATGTTGAGCTGCACGGCTACTAATTGGTTCCCCCGGTATGGAACCTTCAAATAAATATATAGTTGGGCGGGGAGAATATTGTTTCAGATACATCCTTAAAATATCCAGTAAAACAATACTCAACATCACATACCGGTCTTTTTTTCCTTTGCTGTTTTGTACAAGGATTTGCATCCGGTCACTGTCAATATCCTGTATTTTTAATTTCACTACTTCGCTCACCCTGAGGCCAGCACTATATGCTGTAAACAAAATAGCTTTGTGTTTTTTATTTTCTAATGCAGCGAATAATCTTCCTATTTCTGATTCGCCTAAAACTTTCGGAATTTGAAAAGGTTTTTTAGGCCGCGGAATTTCAACAAATATTTTATCCATTTTCATCACTTGTTCATAATAAAATTTTAACGCATTTAACCTGCTGTGAATAGTGTTTTCACTCAACTTCAGGGTATTAATGCAATACAACATATACCGCTTAACCTGTTCCGGAGTTAAAGTATCTGCCGGATGATTTTTTAGCATTTGTAAAAAAGCGGCAAATTCATTTTTATAAGTTTTGATGGTATTGCTGCTATACGTAAGCAGTTGCAATCTTCTTAATAAAAGTTCCATCTGCTCCAGATTGTGAACAGATATTTGAAACATTTTTATGGATATTCCAGATATGGCAATACCCATTTTTTCCAACATCTCTCTTTTAGAAATATATACTTTTAATGATTCATCATCGAGTATAGCAAAACCTGATAATTTCTTCTCAATTATTTCCTTTCCATTTTTTTGATAAGGAATATACCAGCATCTGAAAGAAAGGCTCCAGCGAACTTCTTTTAATGTTCGGATTTGCTTTAAAATTTCTTTGGTAATATGTCCGGTGATGGCAATACAACTCTGATCGCGGTGATAAATTGACCGTAGAGATAATAATTCCATGGAGCCAATCTATGCTGGAATTAATATTTACTGAAGTTGATTTAAACAGATAAGGAGATGGATTTTCGTTTTATAATTTGTTGTTTTACACCCATTCCATCTCATAAAAAAACCTCAACGAATTGAGGCATTATTAAAAAATCCAATTTTTTGAGCTATCTGATCTGGTGAATATATTCGTTATTCAAAAATTGCTTTCGAACATCATTCAGATCACGGAGTATACTTGCGTCGATCAACTTATCTCCCATTTCAAATTTGTACCCGCCAATGAGACTTTCATCCACCACCGTTTGTAATTCAATGTTCTGGTAGGAAGCATTTTTACGAATTTTGCCCAATAACATTTCCGACATTTCCGGGCTTAAAGGAACCGCTGTTGTGATTTTTACAGTATGAATATTTTTCATCTCATTGTATTGCTGAATAAATGTATCTGCAATTTCAGGAAGATTACTTTCTCTTGTTTTATTAATCAATAGATTAATGAACAGACCTGTGATTGTACTTACTTTATTTAATAAAACTGCCGCAACAATTTTTTTCTTTTTGTCAGAAGAAATTATCGGACTTTTTAATAATGCTTTAAAATCAGGATTCTGATGACATAATTGTTTGATCATTTTAACATCATCATACACAGCCTGCAGTTCATTTTTTTCAACAGCCAGGCCCAATAAACTTTTTGCATATCTGCCGGCAAGACGAGGATTATTCATACTCTATAATTGCATTGCGAAAGCAATGATTAGTTTAATTTAATTTCTTCCGTCAATTGACGGATATAGCTTTCCTGTTCTGATTTATTTCCTAATTCTCTGCGTAGAATTTTTTCACTAGTTTCAATAACGAGTTTACCTACATGATTTTTAAGATCAATCATAGCGGCCATTTTCTGATTGTTGATGGAAGCATGCGCTTCGGTGATTATTTTAGCCGCCTGAGTCTTTGCTTCGTCTTTAGCTTCATTGATCATTTTCTCACGGATCTCCTTGGCTTCTTTAAGCATGGTTGCACGTTCTTCACGAGCCGATTGTAACAAGGATTCATTTTCATTTTTCAATTGCGCCATCTCGAGTTTTACTTTTTCAGCAGATGCAATTGATTGAGCAATGTTTGTTTCCCGATCGTGTAAACCTTTAAGGATTGGTTTCCATGCAAATTTTTTGAGAATCAATAACACAATTAAGAAAGCCAGGAGCGTCCAAACAATGAGACCGAGATGCGGTAATAAAAGATCCATATTTTGAAATTATGAATTATGAATTATAAATTATGAATTACAGGTGTTGAGTATTGAATGTTGGTACAAGTGTGCGACGCAACGATGCAACATAGCTGCACCAAAGCCGGGACAAAAAAAATTAACTGCATCCTCTGTCCTGTACTTCAGATGCAGTAATTCGTTTTGCTTACGCTTTCAATACAGCCAACAATCCAGCGATTACAGCGAAAAGGGCAACACCCTCTACAAACGCTGCAGTCAGGATCATGTTTCCACGGATGTCGTTAGACGCTTCCGGTTGACGTGCGATTGCTTCCACAGCACCTTTACCAATTTGTCCGATACCAATACCGGCACCAATGGCGGCAAGGCCAGCTCCGATTGCTCCACCCATGTGAGAAAATCCGAATTGCGTTTCTGCTAACAAAGTCATCAAAGTCATGATACTTGTTTTAATAGTGAATAAAAAAAACTCTTAATTAAATAGTTGGTATAATTTCTTCCGTGTGCCCGTCCACATCATGATGGCCACCTTCGAACGACTGACCGATGAATACAGCGGTCAGGTTGGTAAAGATGAAAGCCTGAATAAATGCTACCAATATTTCGATAAAATAAATAAATACTGTAAATAATATTGATACAGGTGAGAACCCCCAGCCTGCAACTGAATTCATAGCACCGAAGATGAAGATCAGTGATACGAAACTTAAAATAATAATGTGACCCGCCACCATGTTGGCAAAAAGACGAATGATTAAGGCAGCAGGTTTGATGATGAAAACACCGGCAACTTCCACCGGAATTAAAATCAATTTTACAAGGAATGGCACTCCGGGAGGCCAGAAAATATG
>JBKJSZ010000223.1:0-3717 GCA_046593675.1 Ferruginibacter sp. | reverse complement strand
CTTTTCCCCGCATTGTTTCATTTACTTCTGTATTCACTATTTTTAATAAATTATTAACTTTTATAAAAGTCAATTCTGCCCTTTTCTCTCCCTCTTCATTTATATAAAATTCCCCTTTATTTTCATTCTCTTTTACTACAATCTGCATAATATAATTTTTGTAAATGTAAAACAGTTATTAAAGGATTGCCATTCCATTATTTCAAACTCCTAGTGAATGGAAAATGTTTTGCCTTATTTTTGCGATCTTCTGCCCGGGTGGCGAAATTGGTAGACGCACTGTGTTCAGGTCGCAGCGTTCGCAAGGATGTGCTGGTTCGAATCCAGTCCCGGGCACCCTAAAAGGAAAGCATCTTCATTTGAGCTTTCCTTTTTTTATATCGGAACTTTCCTGTAGATAACGGATTTCTCTCCCTTGTGATTCAATGAGAAATTCAGGAAATTTTTTTATGACATTTCCCAATTGTGAGGAATTTGTTAAACCAACACATTATTTTTTATTATTTGAAAGGAATACGATTCCACTGCGTAAAACTTAAAAAAAGGATTTTTTAATTTATTTAATACCATTAATACGTCACACAAAAAAAATCTTACAGTTTTTATAATTCAACATGTAAAAATGCAATGGCAGAAAAACAGTTATGCTTTTTTTCACAAAGCGGATGAAATATAGATCAAATCTAAAAATCTGGAATGAGACAACAATAAAAACCCCTTAAATAACAACTTTAAAAAATGATAACTATGAAAAATATTCTGATAACGATTGTCTTAATCTGTATTACCGGTTTTGTATTACAAAAAAATGGAGTTTTCCCCAGCCTATGTACTAAGCCTACAATTTCTACTCTAAATAAAACAACGGTGGTTTCTAAAATTAATGAATTAAAAAAAGCTGATGCCGATGGTTTTGCCATTGTAGAATTATTTACATCGGAAGGTTGTTCAAGCTGCCCTGCAGCGGATGCTTTGCTGGGTAATCTAGCGGGTGAGAAAAAGAAAAATGTTTATGTACTGAGTTACCATGTTGATTATTGGAATCGACTTGGGTGGAAAGACCCATTCAGCAAGCCGGAATGGACGGCAAGGCAGGCAGCTTACGTAAACCAA
Organism: Ferruginibacter sp.; assembly: GCA_046593675.1. Taxonomy (GTDB): domain Bacteria; phylum Bacteroidota; class Bacteroidia; order Chitinophagales; family Chitinophagaceae; genus Ferruginibacter. Next base: position 2,604 of record JBKJSZ010000223.1, on the reverse strand, counting down.
TTTAATTTAGAAAGTGCTTATACACCCCAGGCTGTTGTGAATGGAAAGCATGAATTTATTGGCTCCAGCAATGCGCAATTATACAACTTGGTAGAAAAAGCACTAAATGAAGAAGCATTCACTCGGCTTCATATATCGGCTGAATTAAAAGCTGGTAAAATAAATATATCTTACGAACTTCCTCCAGAAAATAATGTCACCATTAACCTCGCATTAGTAGAAGAAAAAACATCTACGAATGTAAGGCGCGGCGAAAATGGTAGCAGACATTTAGTACATACCAACGTAGTAAGAGAACTGGTTACCAGAAATCGATCAGATATAAATAGTTTAAGTCTAACGATACCTGCTAACTTCAACCCTGCGAATTTTAAAGTCATCGCTTTTATTCAAAATATTGTTGATTTAAAAATTATATCAGCAGCTGAAGCGGAAATTCAGTAAGAATGGTACACTGCATATGGATTTAGTTAAAAAGCAACTTAATGTCACCGAATGGGTCGCCAAATTTTCGGATGGGCTTTATAGTTATGCTGTACAAAGGGTAAAAGACAATCATACAGCGCAGGACCTGGTTCAGGAAACTTTTTTAGCTGCCTGGCGAAATGTAGATGGCTATACAGGTGAAGCATCTGTGAAAACATGGCTGTTTACAATTCTTAAAAATAAAATTATTGATCTTTATCGTAAAAATTCCAAACACAAATTGGATTCTCTGAATAATGACCGTGCTTTTTTTGATGAAGGAGATCATTGGCGTGATGGTTCTTGTCCACAAAACTGGAATGCGAATGTCGAGAGCCGTATGGAAACTAAAGAATTCTATGCTGTGTTTGAAATTTGCAAAAGCAAACTAAAAGAAATACATAATGCTGTTTTTACAATGAAGTATTTGGATGGTTTGGAGAGCGAAGAAATTTGTAAGGTTCTGGAGCTTACATCGTCTAATTATTGGGTACTTATTCACAGGGCCAAAGTGCAATTAAGATCTTGCCTGGAAATGAATTGGTTTACCCGTTAAAAAAAAGTCATGGGAATTTCGTGTAAACAAGCGGTTGATTTCATTTCAAAAAAAGAAGAAGGAAAACTTAACCTTAAGCAGCAAATTGAACTGTGGAGCCATTTAGTTATTTGCCGTTTCTGCCGTGCTTTTCAAAAGCAAAACCGATTGTTGATCTCTGTTTTTCGCAAGCGCCTACCTCTTGAAGATGCCAAATTAAACGCAGAAGAAAAGCGCGCCATAATAGTAGCGTTGGAAAATGCCCCAGAAATCTAAATCATCCAATGTGAACGCCAGTGCCATAGGGCTTTTGAATACATTACATTTTTAATTTCCATCATTCTTTACCAATAAAGATTAAGATCAACTAATGGACGCCAGGTATATGATTTGGCTATTATGCCTGATTTGTCTCAATATAAATACATCTGTATTCATTGTAAGGCCTACAATCATTTATTTGGATATACACAGTTGCCTTAAACATACAAGCTCATAACTAAGATAAGCATTTACAACTTGTATAAACTTTCATTAAATTAATTGATGCATCAATCTTTTTATATTTTCATCCATATCAGTACAAAATCCAGGATGAACTGCAGAAGTTTGGATAACGGTACTGCGTTTTGCCGTAAGCCAACGGAAACGTGATGCCGCATCCAATAATGAAATAGGACCTCCTGCGGGATCTGCATTAGCAATTTTTTCAAATGCTGTTAAATGCATTCTTATTTCATCAACATCAGCTTCAGCATATAATGCCTTACAACGGTTTTCGTTTAATTCAAAACTTGTCTTTAGATAATTCTCCTTTTTACAAAATATGATTATCCCGGCGTTCATAAATTCCTCCCTTTCTACCTTAGGAACAATCCGAATTACCGCATATTCAAACAGATGATTTTCTGGCATGATGTATTTCGTTTATGAATATTGCTGTGTTATTTAATCTGTTTATTAAAAAATCTGCATAAGCTTTTTTAGATAATTTAATATCTGTCTCATTTTGCATCCAAACATCAGGAATTAATCCAACAATGTTTTCAATAACCTTTTCATTCAAAGCAATTTTAAAAAACAAATCCGCTTCATCAATTTTAGAGGCGAGTGGCAGCAATACGTGATCTTTTATTTGCGAAAAGGGATGATTATATTTTTGTTGCCAACCTTCTCCGCCATGGTGAAAATATAAAGAAGCTCCATGATCAATCAGCCACAATTCATTCTGCCAGCTAAGCATATTGGTGTTACGTACGGTTCTGTCAACATTGGCAATATAGGCATCTAACCAAACGATTTTAGAAGCAAGCCATTCATCGGGTGGTTTTACGGCAGGTTCGTAAGTTATCGCTCCAGATAAAAAATGAATACCGAAATTTAATCCCTTGCTTGCTTTCAACAAATCCTGAATTTCCTCATCAGGTTCTGTTCTTCCAAATGCTTCATCTAATTCTGCCAACACTATTTCCGGTACTTGTAAACCCGCTGCACGAGCGATTTCTCCGCCAATCAGATCAGCAATCAATGCTTTTGTTCCTTGTCCGGCGCCTTTGAATTTCAGAACATATAAAAAATGATCATCGGCTTCAGAAATGGCAGGA
>JBKJSZ010000145.1:0-3777 GCA_046593675.1 Ferruginibacter sp. | reverse complement strand
AAATCATAAAAGAAAAAAAGGCAGATGATGTCTCGCCCTGGATGCTCATCATATTAACGTGCGGTGTAGGTTTATGGTGTTATTATGGTATTTTAAAAAATGATCTTCCTATTATTATTACCAATGGATTTTCATTTCTGATGAACCTGATTGTATTGTTTTTAAAATTCAGATATTCTAAAAATAAATAATCACCATTCTTTTTTCATTTGCCTTGCGAAATCTTCAAATGAACCAGACATATATTTTTTACCACCGAAAAATTTTAATGGTGCTTCCATCTCCTTAGCTTTCAGATATCCTGACCATGTAGAAGGCCTGGCATCAATACCGGTTAAAAAAACCGTTGTTGGATATTCAAGTTGACCTCCTGACAGAAAAAAAGCCAACTCATTTACCCGGTATTGTGTATTGAAACTAAAATTCTTGTTATTAAATAAAATGTTGTCTTTAGATTCTGCATCAAATTTAACAGCATAAAAATGTTCATTGATATAAGATGCCAGCTTTTCATTTTTATAGGTTGTGCGATCCATTTCTTTGCACCATCCACACCAACTGGTATAAAGATCTACCATGATAGGTCTTGGTTCTTTTGCATAAGCTGTTTTCAATTGCTCAAAAGTTATCCAATTTATTTTTTCTTTTTCCAACTCTGATTTTGAAAAAGAGAAACTTAAAAATGCAATAAATCCTAATATTAAAATTCCAATAACCTTTTTCATCTATGATTGTTTAGTAGCTTAGATATACAAATGGAAATATAATGCAAAAAATTGTAGTAGCTGTCAGTGGTGCAAGCGGATCTGTATATGCAGAACAATTATTAACAAAATTAATAGCTGCCAAAGAACAATATGCGGAACTATCACTGGTAATGACCACCAATGTAAAAGATGTTTGGGAAACTGAATTGGGCAACAAAAATTTTGAAAATTTAAACATTAACCGATTTGAACAAAATGATTTTTATGCACCTTTTGCATCGGGTTCAGGAAATTATGCTACCATGATTATCATTCCATGCAGTATGGGTACTTTAGGAAGAATTGCAAATGGTATTTCGGGTGACCTCATCAGCCGTGCTGCAGATGTTATGCTAAAAGAAAGAAGAAAATTAATTTGTGTAGCCAGAGAAACGCCTTACAATTTGGTGCATATTAAGAATATGGAAACAATTACGCTGGCAGGCGGGATTATTTGTCCTGCTACTCCCTCTTTTTACAGCAGACCTAAAACAATTGAAGAAGTAACCGCTACTGTTGTGGACAGGGTGTTAGATCTTGCGGGAATTAAAATTGAAACTTTCAGATGGGGAAATAAAAGTAAATGATCAACGAAGATCAACCACTTCTATTCCTGGATATTTCTTCTGATCAAATATGAACAATGCATCATCAACTTTACCATTCGTAACCATATTGTTCACGCTGTAAGTATATCTATTGCCTGTTTTTTCAAAAACTTTTGTAGTTGTAATAGCAGATGAATTGATATACAATAAAACTTTGAAAAAAGGTTTTGTTTTATCGATCGGGGTTAATTCAATTTCCTGTAATGTTTTTCCTTTTTGAATAACATTAGCATTTAATTTATACAGAAAATCTTTATCGTAAAAATTTGTAAATAATTTTTGGGGTGTGATAGAGTTGGCAGAAGGATCAATTTTATTGATCGTTACTTCGTTGGAAGATTTATCATAGGTCCACACATTAGAGCCATCAGAAAAGATATCCTGACCTGGAATGCTGATGCGGTATTTCGTTCCTTTCATATAAACGGTACCGGATTTATTTCCTAATTTTTTTCCTGAAGCATTTTCTATTTTTAAAGAAAACTTTGCTTGTACAGCTTTAAAAGATTTAAATTTATTACTCACTGCATCCAGAACTTTTTTTGCAGCCGGATCATTGTTTCCCATTCCTTTTGGAGCCTGAGCCTGGAGATTTAAACCAAAAATAACAGTTAGCAGAACTATATATAATTTATTCATTTGATATTTTTTAAAGCGCATGCAAAGATAAGACATAGACGCAACACAAGTAGCGTAGTTTAAACGAACATACACAATGAACTGTTAATAGGTAAGCATTTAATTTCTTTTATAAATATTTGAAAATGTTCAAATGATGAGAGAACCATCTAGTTGCTTATTTTTGCCGCCATGTCCAAAACATCTGCCGACACTCCGTTAATGCAGCAACACAATGCTATCAAGGCAAAATACCCTGATGCCATTCTGTTATTTCGGGTAGGCGATTTTTATGAAACGTTTGGACAGGATGCCATCATTGCTTCTAAAGTTTTAGGCATTACCTTAACCAGACGCAACAACAGCAATGCTTCCTCACAGGAACTCGCTGGTTTTCCCCATCATTCAATAGATACCTATTTACACAAACTGGTAAAGGCAGGTTACCGTGTAGCCATTTGTGATCAACTGGAAGATCCAAAAACAACAAAAGGAATTGTAAAACGCGGCGTCACCGAACTGATTACCCCCGGAGTTGCCACCAATGATAAATTGCTGGAACATAATAGTAATAATTTTTTAGCGGCCCTTCACTTTGGAGAAACTATTATTGGAATTGCTTTTTTAGATATTTCCACCGGAGAATTTTTTATTGCAGAAGGCGATAAAGAATACACTGATAAATTATTACAAAATTTACAACCCTCAGAAATTATTTTTCAAAGGAATAAACAGAAATATTTTAAAGAAACTTTCGGCAATCATTTTTTTACTTATTCACTCGATGAGTGGATATTTCAGGAATTGTATGCTAAAGAATCTTTGCTCAAACATTTTGGCACACATAGTCTTAAAGGTTTTGGAATTGAAGCTTTGTCTGAAGGAATCATTGCCTCCGGTGCCATACTTCATTATTTAAAAGATACAGAACATCCTTATTTAAATCACATCAACTCCATACAAAGAATTAACCGGGAAGAACATTTGTGGATGGACCGTTTTACAATCCGAAATCTTGAATTGATAGGAAATGGCGAAGAGCAAACTTTGTTCCGCACCATTAATCATACTGTATCACCCATGGGTGCAAGATTAATGAAGCGATGGATGCTGATGCCGCTGAATAATTTAATACAGATTGAAGAAAGATTAGAGTCCGTTGAATATCTCATTAAGGAAACCGATCTCCGTAATAAAATTATACAGCACATTAAACTGGCTGGCGACGTGGAACGCCTTGCCGCGAAAGTGCCTTTGAAAAAAATAAATCCCAGAGAAGTTTTACAGATCGCAAAAGGTTTACAGCAAACTGAGTCGCTTAAAATACTTTGCAGTCATTCAGAAAATCTTTATTTAAAAAGATTAGCAGATGCATTGAACGGATGTAATCTGATGCTGGATAAAATATCAAAATTGTTACAGGAAAATCCACCGGTGCACACAAATAAAGGCGGATTAATTGCAGATGGCATACATAGCGAATTGGATGAACTCAGAAAGATTTCACTTGGTGGAAAAAATTATTTACTTCAGTTGCAACAAAAAGAATCAGAGATCACCGGAATTTCTTCTTTGAAGATCGGATACAACAATGTGTTCGGCTATTATTTAGAAGTAACCAATCTACATAAAACAAAAGTGCCTGTCAGTTGGATCAGGAAACAAACATTAACCGCTGCTGAAAGATATATTACACCCGAACTAAAAGAATATGAAGAAAAAATTTTAGGTGCAGAAGATAAGATCGTACAGATAGAACAGCAATTGTTTCAGGAATTATTAAATGAACTACAGGATTATATTGC
>JBKJSZ010000005.1:0-4591 GCA_046593675.1 Ferruginibacter sp. | reverse complement strand
GAGAAGAATTTACCACCCCATGAATAATCAATATTCACGTTGATCAGGAAGTTTTTGAAAAATGTCAATGAATTTTGAACACCACCTGTATATTTTGGTAATACGCTTCCGAAATTCACATCTTGTTCTCCTACAAAGCTACCATCTGCATTAATAACAGGTTTGCCATTAATGCGCTTTATTCCAGTACCATGTAACTGACCCCAAGGTTGACCAATTTCACTAACTGTCCAGGCTGCATATAAAGCAGTGGAAGTAGTAACCGGACTATATGATCCTCCCGATGAAATTAATCTTGTTACACTGCTGTCTTTTGAAATAGATACTACTTCATTTCTAAGTATTCTGCCCCATGTTGCATTGATATCCCATGTAATATTCTCTTTTTTCAATAACGATACAAATAATTGAATATCAATACCACGCTTCGCTATTTCTCCCGCATTTGTTAACAGACCTGTATAGCCCGAAGTAGATGAAGCGTTTACTGTAACAGGGAAATCTTTATTTGTTCTGTCCCAATATGTTGTAGTTAAACCCAAACGGTTTTTTAAAAACCGTAATTCAACCCCTATTTCCTTTTCATTATTCACCGCACCATGTAGATTTGGATCTATCAAAGTATTTGGCTCAGACATAATTGGATTGGTTCCCACATTATTTGTTACTGAATAATACACATTTAAATCATATGCGTTTAGGGAATTTAAAATCTGACCCGCAGATGCTCTTATTTTACCATATGAAAGAATATTATTTTTTGGTAAAAGGTCACTGAAGATCAATGAAACCCCTGCTGATTTTGTATCGATAGAATATCCTGCAGGTTCTGTGGACGAATAATCTTTTCTATAAGTTCCCTCTACAAAAACCAGATTTTTATATCCCAAGTCTCCTGAAATAAATACGGCTCTTCTTTTAGAAGCAACAATTGATTCAAGTTGAGCAGATCCGTTATTACGTAATTTATTTACAGAATTAGCCAGAGAATACACATTTGGAATACTTAATCCACCACTAGTATTGGCATTAAATGAACGTGCATTGATCTTACTTACTACTCCACCTGCGGTAGCATTAATTGAAAAGTCACGTACTTTTTTATTGTACAATAACAATCCTTCAAAAGATTGACGATTACTCCAAGACTGTCCTGTCTGATATGCTGCCAAAGCCTGTTCAGCAGAAGATTCTCCAAATGGGTTAAATGAACTTTGAACACCACTTATTTCTAATTCCGTAGGATAAATGTTATTACTATTTGTAGTTAATTGCTGCTTGCGATATGTTCCACGAATCCGTAGATCACTAGTTAATTTATAGGTTGCTGTAATATCTCCAAATAACCTATCCCTGTTGTCATAATTCTTAACAAGATCAAAATAAGTATAAGGATTATACCAATAGTTGCCTTTAAAATAATCTGATGGATTTGCAGGATCATACGCATCTGGTGAAGTGTGAATGTTCCATGATCCATATACGCCTTCCGGAGTTTTTAAGCCACGTAAATCTCTCAAAATATTCATATCCAGATCTCTGTGGAACCATTGGTTGAATGAACCGGAAGATGCATTAGAATATTCATCATTGCTCTCACTGTTTCTGATCTGGCTGATATAATTAATATTCGTAGAGATGTTTAATTTCTTTGAAACATCAATAGACAAATTCGCATTCAAGGTATTTCTCTTTAAATATGAATTAGGAATCAATCCTTTAATATCCAAATTTGTATAAGAAATTCTGAAGCTTGTGTTTTCTGTAGCTTTTGAAAAGCTGATATTATTCTGAGTGGTTACACCCGTATTATAAAAACTTTTTGAGTTATTAGGCTGCGGTACAAGGCTGGCCGTAGTAAATGAACGCTCATGTCCACCATACCAAGAATACCACGGAATATATTCCTGTCCCATCATTCTTGGACCCCAGCTTGCATCATCATCATAATTATGGAAATATTTACCATCCAAAGCTCTCCAACCTTCCGGCATACCTGGCTGGTATTCGAACTGGATCATATCTTTTCCAGAACCACCTGCATATGAATTCTGGTAATTAGGCATGATATATACTTTATCGAAAGTAATACCTGAGTTGATTTCTACGCCCATACCCGGCTGGTTTCTTCTTGCACGTTTTGTGGTAATAACAATAGCTCCGTTAGAACCTTCTGGTCCAAACAAAGCTGCAGAAGAAGGACCTTGTAATACTGAAATATTTTCAATATCGTCAGGATTGATATCGCCTGAACTTGGAACGATCGTGCCATCTACAACATAGATAGGTCCTGATCCAGAGCCTAAACCATTTTCCCCTCTTAAGCGGATAGTAGTTTCTTCTGTACCCAATTTGCCGGCAGACTGGCTTCTCACCTGAACACCTGCCACTTTACCTGCCAAAGCGTTATTTACGTTTGACTGACGAGCAACATTTAACTGGTCACCTGAAACGTTTTGCACGTTAGATGCCGTACTTCTTGCTGTACGTCTTACGTTAAATGCACTTGTTACAATTACTTCTGTAATAGTATTATTCTTTTGTTGTAAAGAAGTAACGATGCTGCTCATACTTCCTACAGGTACTTCCACAACATCGTACGATGCTTGTGATACCTGCAGCACATCGCCACTATTCACTCTAATGGAGTATTCTCCATTAACATCTGTTTGAACACCCGTTCTTGTTCCTTTAACTACTATAGATGCAAATGGTACAGGTTTACCAGAATTGTCGGTAACCCTACCGGTCACAACCCGGCTCTGAGCAAATGCTAAAACTCCACAGAGCATTAACATTGTAAACAGTGTTAAAATTCTTCTCATGTGCTAGACTTTATTTTTTAAAATGATGTGTAAAAATAGGGAATAAAACTTTAATGTAATTTAATGTTAAAATTGACTAATGGTTAACATTCCCAGATTTATTTGACAAGTTATGAAACCGAATTGCTGCTTATTTTCATGAAAAAATCAAAATTTATATAAAACCTGGAGTTTTAATTCAGTTCTCCTGTTTCCTTCAATAAGGTCGAGCCCGGATCCAAGCGAACTCCGCAAAGGCATTACAGTTTGGGCTAATCTACCCCAAACGCTCATTCTTTTATTAATATCATAATTTACATTCAAATAATAGCGGTATCCTTTTTCATAAAATACAGGAATGGAGAAACTATACAAAACATCATTCTCAAAAGCATATAATCTGCTGTTATATCCATCCGTTTGAAAATATTGTAATCTCACATTTCCAGAATACTTTTTCATCATTGGTTTAAACAATACATCTGCAAATAAGAGTATACCTTCTTCCTCTGCGGCGTTGCCCTTATCGTACCAAACCAATTCAACCCTGTTTCTTACAGTAACCTCGCTGCTGACCTTATAACTGACCTGTGTTCTCCAGTTTTTACGCGGTTGTGGAATTACCGGGCTTAATGTAACATCACCGGGATTATAATTTATGGCTTTTGATTCTCTTTTATAACGGGTGTATATATCAAAAATCCTGTTAGGCCTGTAAGATAATTGTACAAAATAATCTGTAGCGTTTGTAGGTGCATTTACCCGAAATTTCAAATAGGGAAATCTATACATATCTACATAAGCATCAATCTGAAAAGATGGAAAAGTTTTAATGCTGATTCCCGAAAACAATCCTACTTCATTTGTTGGATATGTACTTTCTGTAAAGGCATTGGTATATAGTGACTGATATCCTTTAGATATATTCCGGTATAAAAAACTCATATCAATATTTGATGCCGTACTTATCAGCAAACCATTCACAAATGCAGGATATTTTTTTTCAGACACCGCAGCTTCTCCAAAAAAATGAAAGTTCTTATACGTGTATCCATAATCTACGCTATAATTACCCAGTTGCTTTCCACTTATAGCATATTTATTATACGGTAAAGTGGATTTATTGATCGGTAACTCAAAATCAAAATGGATGGCATTTACTCCTACTTTCAAACTTCCGGTTCTGTAGGAGAAATTTCCGCCATAAGCAATCTGGCGCTGGGTTCCTTTATCTGCCAATTCACTCGCCGTTCTATGAAATCCTGAGGTTTGTAATGATGTAACCTGATCTTCTATAGTAAGCAAAGTATCACCTTGTACAAAATTAGCATCAAGGTTTCTTACAGAGCCGAATGCTGTCGCCTCCCATTTATCATTTCCCACAGTAATACCTGCACCTCTATGAAATAAAATTTCCCCCGCAGAATTGTAAGGACGTAAAACCGGTGACTGGCGTTTTGTAGCAAGAACATCCGGTCCTTTTTTAAAAGCCAGGCTTTGCCATTGTGTAAGCCCTTGTCCCATATTAACGGTATAATCTCCTAATGCAATCGCCTTTATAATTCCTATGCGTCTGATAAAAAGATGGGCTGAATAATAATCGAAACCACTACTCTGACCGCCTTTGAAAAATTGCTCTCCAGGATCTTTCTCACCTACCAAACCAAACTGGAGTAAATTTTTATAAATGTATTTGTACCTAAATAATAATCTTTGCTGAGAACCAGGATAGAAATTTGTTGCCTGTGTGGAATCCAATTTAAATCCTCTCTGCTTTTCCAGCGTTT
>JBKJSZ010000403.1:0-14629 GCA_046593675.1 Ferruginibacter sp. | reverse complement strand
TTATTGGGTGCAAAAACAGACCGGGTAATGAAAGCTTCCGAACAGCAATTTTTACCTGATAACCTTATGTTTGCACTGGATAAATCATCTCCGGTAATTGTTTCCTCAAAAAATAATTTTGAAGCTACAGTTAAACCTGACAAATCAGGCTCATGGTTTACACCCTTTGTGTGTTTTACTTCCCTATTTATTTTATTTTTTGGGCTTTCCTTTAAGAGAAATAAAAAAATAAAACTTGTACTAAATGGCTTAGATGGTATTTTATTTTTTTCAACCGGATTTTTAGGTTTGATATTGATCTTCATGTGGTGGGGAACTGATCACAGCATGACGAAAAATAATTATAATTTATTATGGGCATGGCCAACACATCTTATAGCCGCATTTTTAATCAACAGTAAAAAAAATAATGTAAAAAAATATTTTTTATTTACTGCTGCTGCGCTTTGTGTATTACTGATTACCTGGATATTTCTTCCTCAGCAAATGAACCCTGCATTGATTCCGGTTGTTACACTTATAATCTATCGTTCTGCAACTAAATATTTTGAAGCTCTTTAATGTATACAATGGAATATTCAATTATATGGAAAAATGAAACCGTACAATATTTTAAAACGGGAAATGGCCCGGCATTATGTATGATTCATGGATTCGGGGAAGACCATCATATATTTGATCGCCAGGTTGAATTTTTAAAAAAGGATTTCACCATCATTCTTCCAAATATACCCGGAACAGGAAAATCAACTTTATCTCAAAAAAAAACGCTCTCTGAATTGGCCGCATGTATTCTTGCGATACTTGATCACGAAGAAATTTCAACCTTTCATTTATGTGGACATAGTTTAGGTGGATATATAGCCATGGAATTGGTAAAACAATTTCCTGATAGATTATCATCCCTAATTTTATTCCATTCTTTGGCATTTGCAGATGATGAGGAAAAATTAAAGGCACGGGATAAATCAATGCTGTTTATACAGGAAAATGGCGCCGATGCATTTTTGGAAAGCACTACACCAAATCTCTTTTTCAAAAAGGAATTGCATGAAAATGAAATCGCAAAACTTTTAGCATCTAACAGTTGCAGTAAGGAAACCTTGATAAATTATTATGCTGCAATGATGGAAAGAAAGGACAATTCTTCTTTATTAACAACAATGAATTGCCCGGTTTTATTCATAATTGGTGAATATGACAAAGCAGTTCCTCTAAACTTAAGTTTGAAACAAGCACACCTTCCTTCTTTAAGTTTCGTATATATATTAAAAGAAAGTGCACATATGGGAATGCTGGAAGAATCACAAAAATGCAACGAGATTTTAGCTTATTTTTTGCAGGAAGCAAATTGATCTTAAAAATGCAGACAGCTATTTTGTGTAAATTACAGTCATATTGTTAAGAGGTATCATGAAATATATTTTACTCATTTTTTTTCTTTGTTTTCTGGGATTTGCCGCTAGTGCGAAACATATTTCAGGAGGTGAAATGATGTATGAATATGTAAGGGAAGGTACCGCAAATAATACTAAGGTTTATAGGATCACTTTACGTTTATTCAGAGATGAGAATTGTTCTGGTTGTGCAGATATGCCGGTAAATGTAAGTATTGGCGTTTTTAATAACCTTAATAATGCACAGGTTGGAGGGTATTATAACGTTAGTTTACAGCGCACTGAAATAGTTCCGCTTGCAGAGTTGCCTGGTTGTATTATCAATCCACCGAACATCATTTACAGAGTAGGATTTTATGTTTTTGAGGTTACACTCGCTAATAATAACGCAGGTTATACTGCAGCTTTTCAAACATGTTGCAGAATTGACAACATTGCGAATATTCCTAACAGCAGTGGTGCTACTTATACTACCAGAATTCCAGGAGTTTCCACTGTAAATAATGATAGTAGTCCTCAATTTGCGATCAGCGTTTCCGTAATGTGTTTCAATAAACCATTTACATTAGATTTTAGCGCCACCGATGCTGATGGAGATTCTTTAGTTTATTCTTTTTGTGGTGGATTGAATGGAGGCGCTGCCACCGATGCTTCTTATGGAACACCCAGCCCTCCCGCTTATCCCACGCTTTCCTATATAAATGGATTTACAGGAACATCGCCATTAGGTTCGAGGGCAAATATAAATTCACAGACAGGAATTATCAGCGGAATAGCACCCAACACAGGCCGTTATGTTGTTTCTGTATGTGTAACTTCTTTCCGTAACGGAAATTTAATTGCAGAACATAGAAAAGATCTTATTGTTACAGTAGATGCCTGCGATTTTGCAGGTGTACAATTAGATCCGGATTATATTACGTGCGACGGTTTCACGATGAGTTTTTTTAATCAGAATACTTCTCCTTTAAATGAAACTTTTTTCTGGGATTTTGGAAATCCGGCTTCACCCAGTAATACCTCCACCTTACCAACTCCATCACATACTTATACTGACACTGGTGTTTTTATTTTAAAACTTGTGGTTAATCGTGGCCAATCATGCTCAGATTCAACCACTGCCATAGTAAGAGTGTATCCCGGTTTCATTCCAAAGTTCTTAGCTCCTAGTCCTAATTGTGTGGGAAGCATCATACAATTCCGTGATCAGACATTTGCGAGATATGGTTTTGTAAATTCCTGGAAATGGGATTTCGGTGTGTCTGGTACGTTCTCAGATACTAGTATCCTGCAAAATCCAACATTCAGTTATAGTACATCAGGAACTTACCAGGTTTCTCTTCATGTAGGAAGCAGCAAAGGTTGTGAAGGTGATACAACACTGCAAATGGTTATTGTGGATAAAGCACCTCTAACGTTAACGAATGATACATTAATATGTTCTATAGATACATTACAATTAAATGCAGCTTCACCAAATGCAGGAACTATTACCTGGACGCCTAATTATAATATCCTTAATCCTACTTCATTTAATCCTTTGGTAAGCCCTGATGTTAGTACAACATACTATGTTTCTTTTGTAGATAATTTTGGATGCAGGGCTGATGATTCTGTGGTGGTGAATGTTGTTGATTTTGTTACTTTAAATCTTATTCCGGATACAACCATCTGCCGGACAGATGATGTAATTCTACCATTACAAACCGATGCATTATATTTTAACTGGACACCTGCGGCAACGCTTGACGATGCTACCATAAAAAATCCTACTGCCACAACATTAACCGATCAAACCTATTCTGTTTTCGCTTCCATTGGAAAATGTAATGCATCCGGAACGATCAATGTAAAAGTTGTTCCCTATCCCGTGGTTTCGGCAAGTAATGATACCTCTGTGTGTTATGGAACTTTTGCAAACCTCCAGGCATCAGGAGGTTCCATTTATCAATGGTCTCCCACTGCTTTTTTAAACAATCCAGATATTGCCAATCCGGTGGCTCAAAATATAACCACGGATATCCGGTATATAATTTCCTTGAGAGATACTTTCGGTTGTCCGAAACCTGTTTTTGATACGGTATATATTTCTGTGATAAGGATAATAGCAGATGCAGGGCCAAATGACACCTCGGTTGTTGCGGGTCAACCACTTCAGTTATTAGCACAAGGAGGTGTACCAAATGCAACATATACCTGGTTTCCCTCTACATGGTTGAATAATCCAAATATTCCCAACCCTATAGCTTTGCCGCAAGATTCTATCAGATATTTTTTAGAAATCAAAAGTACAGAAGGTTGTGTAGGCGTAGATACCATCTTTGTTCGTTTCTTCAATACTGCACCGGATATTTTCGTGCCTACAGCTTTTACACCCAATGGAGATAGCAAAAATGATGAGTTTAAACCTATACCTGTTGGTATCAGAAGCATAGATAAATTTCTTGTGTATAACAGGTGGGGACAATTAGTGTACGCATCCACTAACCAGGAAAGAGGATGGAATGGAAGTTTCAAAGGAAAACCTCAGGAAACCGGCACGTATGTATGGTACACGGAAGGAATTGATTATACCGGCAAAAAGATCAGCAAGAAAGGAACTGTGATACTGATAAGGTAGCTGATTTCCCCTTAGCGCTTTTTTTGAGTATATTTAGGAGACGTTTTTTTATAAAAAATGAAAAGAATCTTACTTTTCTTATTGCTGTTTTCCTGTACGCATAGTTATGCCGCACATATAATCGGGGGCGAGTTCCGGTATGAATATGTTGGTCCGGGAACTACACCCGGAAGTAAAATCTATAAAATCATTTTATTATTGGTAAAAGGTGATAACACAGCGGGCGCACCACTGGCCGGTTCGTACGTTGTAGGAATTTATAACAATGATAATGGTGTAAAATTTCCAGGCACTTCTGTAAATAATACCTGGACGATCACTATGCAAAACCCGGGCATTCAGTCATTACCGATCATTATTAATCCATGCCTCACCAATGCACCCACGCTTATTTATACATGGGCAACTTATTCGGCTACTATTGAATTTCCACAAAATATATCCGGTTATACGGTTGCTTATCAAACCTGTTGCCGGCAGACTGGAATGCAGAATGTGGATCAATCCGGTTCTACTTATACCTGCATAATTCCCGGTACAAATACATTGCCTCTGCCTTTAATTGATAATAGTCCGAAATTTAAATTACCCGTTTCTGTGATTTGCCAAAATTCCCAGTTCACTCTGGATTTCAGTGCAACAGATTCGGATGGAGATTCTTTGGTGTATGCATTTTGCGATGCTTATAATGGCGGTGCTGCTGTTGATGTTTCTTTTAATGATCCTGCAGGTCCTCCTTATCCGGTGGTTCCTTATATCAATGGATTTAGTTCTGCTGCGCCACTCGGAAGTTTGGCAACGATCAATCCGCAGACCGGAATAATTTCAGGTATTTCTCCTGCAGGAGGAAATTATGTTGTATGTGTTTGTGTTCGCGAATACCGAAACGGTTTACTCATAAACACACATAGAAAAGATCTGATGGTTAGGGTTTCCGATTGTATCATTACAAGGGCTGTAACAAATCCCGGTTATATTACCTGCGATGGTTTTAATATTCAGTTCAATCACAGCAGCTCAGGTGCGAACAATGTATTTTGGGATTTTGGTGATCCTTCTACAAATGCGGATACTTCCATTTTAGATAATCCTGTATATATCTATCCTGATACAGGAGTGTTTATTGTAAAATTCTGGATTAATAAAGGTGAATCCTGCACGGATTCCACAACTATTATTATGGGAATTTATCCTGGTTTTTTCCCGGGTTTTATCGCCAATGCACCTTTTTGTGCAGGATTGCCGGTACAATTCAATGATACCAGCCGTACACAATATGGAATCATAAATTCCTGGAGCTGGAACTTTGGTGATGGAACAACATTATCAGACACCAGCCATATTATGAACCCGGCATATGCATTTCCATCTGCTGGTACCTATTCAACAGTGCTGACTGTAACCAACAGTAAAGGATGTACAAAAACAGTCCCGAATAATATTACCATTCTTCCAACACCCGCATTATCAGTTAGCCCGCGAGATATTACTTATTGTGCAAGAGATACCATTGTTTTAACTGCTTCGGGCACAGGAACATTTTCCTGGCTTCCTAATTCAAACATTATTGGTGCAACTACGGCAACGCCACAGGTTTTTCCGTCTTCACTTACTACTTATTATGCCACTGTAAATGTAAATGGTTGTAAAAAAACAGATTCCATAAGGGTAAATCCTTTGAACGATCTCACAAATGCTATTACTGCAAATCCTGATACTATATGCCGTTTAGACACCACTGTTTTAACAGGAACGTCGAATCATACCGGCGTGAGCTGGCAATGGTCTCCTGCATCATTGGTAAGTAATCCCAATGCGCAAACCACCAAGGCTTTTCCTTTTACCAGTACAACATTTACGCTCCAGACCAAATGGGGAAACAACTGTGTTAGCTCAAGCAATAAAAATATTTTTGTACGGCCATTGGCAACACCATTTGCAGGAGTAGATAAAAATTATTGTCTCGGACAAAATGCTGTGCAATTAAATGCATCTGGTGGCACTACCTATTCCTGGAGTCCATCAACAGGTTTATCAGATACCAATATAGCTAATCCATTAGCGTCACCGTCTGTTACAACAGATTATATTGTAGCTGTGGGTGTTGCGGGTTGTGTTCGTAGAATGAATGATACAGTAAAAGTTACGGCACGTCCTAAACCTAATTTAAATGTAACCAATGATACTTTGATTTGCATCATTGATACTTTAAAACTGATTGGATCAGGAATGGCGCAAACCTATACATGGACACCCAATTATATGATCATCAATTCCGGCAGTGCTACACCGTTGGTTAGTCCGGATGTGCCCACCATGTATTATGTAACGGCAACAGATAGTTTAGGTTGTTTCAATAAAGATTCTGTTTTTGTAGATGTAAAACCAGATGTATTTGTAAATGCAGGAAACGATAGTTCTATTTGCAAAGGTGATCAATTTACCATTGGTGCAACTGGAGATGCCGTTACCTATTTATGGTCGCCATCCCGAGGTTTGAGTAATGTGAACATTTTAAATCCCATCGCTTCTCCGGATACTACCATTACCTACACCGTACTGGCAAATATTGGAAAATGTGAAAAGAGATCTACTGTTTCCTATATCGTTGCACCGGTTCCTGTAGCACGTGCAAGTGGCGACACCAACGTGTGTATTGGTTTTTCTACACAAATTTTTGCATCGGGTGGAAGTAAATATATATGGACACCCACTTTATTTTTATCAAATTCCTTAATAAGGAATCCATTTGTTTTGTTTCCAACAAGAACGATGAAATATGTGGTTACGGTTTCAGATACGCTGGGTTGTACAAGAGAAAGTAAAGACAGTGTAATTGTTCAGGTTATACCACCTGTACGTGTTGACGCAGGACCTGCGGATACTTCAGTTGTGGTTGGGCAGCCTTTAAACTTATTAGCGTCAGGTACTTTAACGTATATCTGGAGTCCTTTTACCTGGTTAAATGGCATAAATATTTCTAATCCCGTTGCTATGCCACAGGAAACTATTAAATATTTTGTAACGGGTACTGATCAATATGGTTGCAAAGGAACCGATTCAATTTTAGTACGGGTGTATGATGTGGTCTCCAGCATGTATGTTCCAACTGCTTTTACACCCAATGGTGATGGCTTGAATGATGTTATAAAACCGATCATGCTCGGAATGCGTTCGTTAAATTATTTCAGGGTGTATAATCGCTTCGGCGAAATGGTCTTCTCCACTACACAACAATATAAAGGCTGGGATGGTGTATATCTAGGTAAACCACAGGATGCTGCTACATTTGTGTGGATGGCACAAGGCGTTACTTTCAAAGGACAAATAATAACAAAGAAGGGATACGTGGTGCTGATACGATAAGTGCAATGTTGGGCTTTTCAAATATTCAAATACCGGTTATCTATATTACTAAAAAATAATGGAGAACGAATTTGTTCCCTCATTTGCTAACGTATTAAATTCGGATAATTCATTATAGATAGTATTTTGCAGGCATGAATAAAATCATTTTGATTACAGGAGCCACTGCAGGAATAGGGAAAGCCTGTGCAGAGAAATTTGCAGCCAACCATTTCAATATCATCATTACAGGAAGAAGACAAGACCGTTTGACAGCCATACAAAAAAAATTACAGGAAGAATTTTCCATTGAGGTATACACACTTTGTTTTGATGTACAGAATAAATCAGCTGTAAATGCTGCCATCCATTCTTTACCGGAAAAATGGAAAGAGATTGATATTTTGTTGAACAACGCCGGTCTTGCATTAGGAAGAGAAAGTTTTGCAGATGCTGATATGAATGATTGGGAAACCATGATGCAGACAAATGTAAACGGACTTTTATATGTGAGTCGTGCCGTACTGCCATTAATGATAGGTAAAAAAGAAAAACACATTATCAATCTGGGTTCAATCGCTGGTAAAGAAGTGTATGAAAACGGCAATCTGTATTGCGCAAGCAAATTTGCCGTAGATGCTATTTCTCGTTCAATGAGAGTGGATCTTTTAAAACACCAGATTAAAGTAACATCCATTAATCCCGGAGCTGTTGAGACAGAATTTTCAATTGTAAGGTATAAAGGCGATGCAGAAAAAGCAGATGCTGCGTATATGGGATACATTCCTTTAAAACCAGAAGATGTTGCAGACACCATTTTTTATACAGCAACTCTGCCAGCTCACGTTTGCATAAATGATCTGATTATTACCTGTACACAACAGGCAGGAACTTATTATTTTAATAAATCTTAAAAGACAATAATAATTTTATAAAACCGTTGCTTGTATTTTAAAAAAATATGTTTTATACTTGCTTATCCAACTTCCAAAAAAGCAAATGAAAAATCGTTTAGCTACTACTTTATTAGCCTGCATTTTGTATTTATTCAGCCATTCGCAGGATATTATCAAACAAACTCCTTGTAATAATGAAGATATAAAAGCCCAGGCAGATAGTGTGAAACGCGTTTACGCTGATCTCGGATTCATCCTGATCAAAGAAGCATCCATCAGCATGGAAAGTGAATATGAAATTCCTGTGATAGTTCCCTTAACGAAAGGAAGCTGGTATCAATTTGTATTTATTGGTGATAAAACTTCTAAATTATTTGAAGTGCGGATGTTCGACTGGAATGAAAAACAGGTTGTATATGAAAAAAACAGGAATTCAGATATAAACGGAAATGTGATCAGTTATTCTTTTATTCCGCAAATTTCAGAATTTCATATGATGAAACCCGTACAGGTAAATAAAAAGAAGAAAAAAGATGTATGTGGTTATGTGATGCTGATGAAAAAAGTAAAATAATTATAAACCGGTTCGTCCGTCTCTGATTACTTTTTTCTTTCCCTTATTTTTTAATTCCCATTGCATCATTTGTACAGTTTTTTCGGGTTTTTTAGGTTTATCTTTTATTTCGGTACTGGCCGTTGCTACCTCTTTTGGTTTTACAATATTATTACGATCCCATTCCTCCACACGCATCATTCTTCCCTGATCGTCGTAATATTTCCATTGCCCGTGTTTTACACTATAAGGTTCTGCCTTAACTACTTTCATTTCGAGGATCTCATTACTTCCGGAACCATATATAGCAATGGTATCGTAAGGTGAATCAGGATTATAACCTCTCCAGTTTTCTTCTCTTTCTAAATTTCCAAGGAACGTGTAATATTGCTGTAATCCGTCTTTCCCTCCTAATTTATAATGTTCCACTGCAATAAGATCTCCGTCTAAATTATACCTTCTCCAATAACCATCTTTTTGATTTTTTACATAAACTCCTTCTTCTTCATATCCGGGATTGCCACGAAGTTCTTCCACACGATATACCCATTTCCCGGTTTTCTGACCATCTTTATTAACCGCATTAATGGTATCACCATTCGAATTCAAACTGTATGTTTTAAATTGTGCATGCACAGTGCTCGAGAAGATAACGAAAAGCATTAAACAGAATATCCGCATAAAGAGTAATTTTATACAAATTCAAATTTACAATTTAGAAACCGCAATTATTGTTAAACTCTTACATGCAACACATCAAAAAATATTTTATTATTCCTGCAAAACCAGAAGAAGTTTACAAGGCATTAATTAATCCTGCCACCATTCAATTGTGGAGCGGCGAACCAGCGATTATGAGTGAAGAGCCCGGATCAGCTTTTTCTTTATGGAACGATACCATCGTTGGAAAAAACATGGAATTTGTTCCGGATAAAAAGATTGTACAGGAATGGTTTTTCGGCGAACAGGAAGAACCTTCTGTGGTAACCATCATTCTGCATGATCATAAATCCGGCACCTCTGCAGAATTACGCCATACAAATATCCCGGATGAAGATTTTGATAATATCAGTGAGGGATGGAATGAAAATTATTTTGGTTCAATCATCGATTTCTATTCTTAAAGATGAAGCTCAGCGATTTATTTTCTACCATATCCAGGATTCATAAAAATCTATGTGTACAAAAGGAATTTCTTCAGCATAAAATTGCATCCATCCTTTCTGAAGCATCTGCAAATAATGACGGCAGTTTAGAAGAATCAGATTTCAAAAAAATCACCCATTATTACGGCCTTGCGGTTCCCGCCATTCTCGCAGAAGCATTTTGTATTTTACACGGAAGGAAATTATCGGAAAAAGAAAGATGGGTAGCTACATGCCAGGGCGCAATGACCGGTTTATTTGATGATTTCTTTGATAAAAATTTTTTAGAAGAAGAATTAATTTTGCAGAAAACCAATCGAAATTTATCCAGCAACATAAAAAAACAGAATGAATATTTATTCGATGTTTTTTATGAGGGCGCTTTAACACAAATTCATGATCAAAAAAATATGATGCATGGTTTGAAAGCGGTGTATGATGCACAATTGGAAAGCAAAAAACAAACATCTGTATTGAAAACGGAAGAAATATTAAAAATCACCTTACAAAAAGGCGGCTTCTCTTTATTGTTTTACAGAACTTCCATTCATGAAAATTTATCCGTTCAGGAAAAGGAAATGCTTTATATAGCTGGAGGATTAATGCAACTCTGTAATGATATTTTTGATACCTATAAAGACCGGGAGAACAACATCTGTACTTTAGCTACCATCTGTACTAACCCAGATAATCTATTAAAAATATTCCGGCAACAATACCATACGTTGAAATTAAAAGTGGATCAGCTTCCTTTTAAAAAAGAAAATAAAAAATCATTTTTACAAATGCTTGACCTTGCTGTTTTTTGCCGAACAGAAGTATGTTTACAACAGTTAATAAAGTTTAGTAAAAAACACGAGGCATTCAACGTCCAAAATCTTACACGCAAACAATTGATATGTGATATGGATACAACGAAGAATAAATTAAAAGCGGCTATGTATTTTTTAAAGCACTGATTATTTCACCTCTAATTTCAGCAGGCTCTGGTCTTCCAAAAATGCTTCCAGTTCATCACCAACCACACATTCTCCTACTCCTGCCGGTGTTCCGGTAAAAATAAGATCGCCAATATTTAAAGAAAAGTAATTTGAAATATGGGAAATGATAGAATCAAAAGAAAACAACATCTTTCCTGAATTACCTTGTTGCACCGATTCATTGTTCTTTAGTAATTTGAAATTCACATCATTCTTTTTAAATGCAGGAGTGATATCTGAGAATTTCCCCACGGCTGCGGAATTGTCGAATGCCTTAGCTTTTTCCCATGGCAAGCCTTTTTCCTTACAAATATCCTGTATATCCCGTGCCGTAAAATCAATTCCTACGGTTATGCCATTGTAGTAATTTGACGCATGCCTTTCCTGGATATATTTTCCATTTTTGCACACACGAAGTACCAGTTCCACTTCATAATGCAGTTCATTCGTAAATTCCGGATAATAGAAAGGAGTATGTATCTGCAATAACGCACTTTTGGGCTTCATGAAAATGACAGGTTCATCCGGAACTTCATTTTTAAGCTCAGCAATATGATTTGAATAATTTCTCCCAATACAAATAATCTTCATTGTAAGCTAGTTTTTATACGGTTTTTAAGGATTGGACAGCGAAAATAAACAAATTCAAATAATTATGACCATGATTCTGATTATTGTTGTGCTTCATACATCCGATTGTTTACATCCGCCATGGTACGTTCCAGGCCGATCGTTGCAAAATTTTCTATAATATGAACGCATTCCTGGATTTTATATTGGACAACCGGTACTTCTTCTTGATTCCATTTGCTTAAAACGAAATCCGCCTGCATGCCTTTCGGATAATTATTACCTATTCCAAAGCGTAATTTTGGATAGGCATCAGTACCCATAATATTCTGAATATCTTTTAAACCATTATGCCCCGCATCGCTTCCACTGCCTCTAACCCGTATCTTATTTAAGGGTAAAGCCAGATCGTCCACAATGGTAAGTGTATTGTTCAACTCTATCTTTTCTTTATCATACCAATACCGGAAAGCCCGGCCGCTCAGGTTCATAAAAGTGGTGGGACAAATACAAATAAAGGTTTTGCCTTTCCATTTTATCTCTGCAACATGCGCTAATCTGTCAGTCCGGAAGAAACCTCCATGTTTCGTTACGAATGCATTCACCACATCAAAACCAATATTATGCCTGGTGCCTGCGTATTCATTTCCTGTATTTCCCAGGCCTGCAATCAGAAATTTGGACATGATATTTATATCAGATCATTTAAGAAAAGCTGAAGATCCGCATCTGTTTTAATCAGAACGTCGCGTACTTTACTGCCTTGATTCGGACCAACAATTCCGGCGGCTTCCAGTTGATCCATTAATCTGCCGGCACGATTATATCCTAATTTCATGCGGCGTTGCAATAAAGATGTACTTCCGCTTTGATTACTCACAATCAATCGTGCCGCATCTTCAAATAAGGGATCTTTATCATTTGCATCGAAATCACTACGGCTTTCCTGGTCTTTTTCATCCACGTATTCCGGCAAAAGGAAAGCATCAGTATAACCTCGTTGTTGACTGATGAAATCTACGATCTTATCCACTTCCGGTGTATCTACAAATGCACATTGCAAACGCACCACTTCACCATTGTAGCTGATCAGCATATCTCCTTTTCCGATCAATTGTTCCGCGCCTCCGGTATCAAGAATAGTACGGCTATCAATTTTACTGCTTACTTTAAATGCAATACGCGCCGCGAAATTGGCTTTGATAGTTCCGGTGATAATATTTACAGACGGACGTTGTGTGGCGATGATCAGATGTATTCCGATTGCCCTGGCTAACTGTGCTAATCGGGCAATAGGCATTTCCACTTCTTTACCTGCCGTCATAATCAGATCTGCAAATTCATCCACCACCAACACAATAAATGGAAGAAACTGATGTCCTTTTTCAGGATTTAATTTTCGGGCAACAAATTTTTCATTGTACTCTTTAATGTTACGGCATCCAGCATCTTTTAAAAGATCATAACGATTATCCATTTCAATACACATGGCATTGAGTGTATGGATCACTTTTCGGGTATCGGTTATAATCGCATCTTCTTCTCCGGGCAATTTAGCCAGGAAATGTTTTTCGATGGTGCGATAAATACTTAATTCCACTTTTTTTGGATCAACCAATACAAATTTTAACTGGCTCGGATGTTTTTTATATAAAAGCGATACAAGAATAGCATTCAACCCAACGGATTTTCCTTGTCCTGTAGCACCTGCCATCAGCAAATGAGGCATACTTGCCAGGTCAACGATGAAATTTTCATTATCAATTTTTTTACCAATGGCGATCGGCAGAGAGAAGGTGCTTGACTGGAACTTTTCTGAAGCCAATAAAGTCTTCATGCTGACAATTGTTTTTCGGGCATTGGGCACTTCAATACCGATCGTTCCTTTTCCGGGAATTGGCGCAATGATACGTATTCCCAAAGCAGCCAGACTTAAAGCGATATCATCTTCCAGGTTTTTTATCCGGGATATTCTGATTCCTGCTGCCGGAATGATCTCATATAAGGTTACGGTAGGACCTACTGTTGCTGAAATTTTCTGGATCTGGATATCATAATTTTTCAGCGTATTGATGATCTGGTTTTTATTATTCTCCAGTTCTGCAGGATCCTGCACAATTTTTTCGCTGCCATGATTTTCCAACAAATCAATTCCAGGATATTTATAATCCCGAAGATCAAGAATTGGATCGTAAGGTTTCATCTGATGCACCTTTTCAGCCGTTACCGGCTTTTCATCCGCAGCAGGTGCTACCACCTTAATTTCTAATTCTACGCCGGTAGGTGCTATCACCGGATTTTTTTTGGTAACAGGTTCGTGTATTAACAATACCGGACCTTCTGCTTCTTCGTCCATTTCGTCTTCGTCCTCACCTTCTTCCTCGACTTTTTCATTTAACTTGAAAGCCTCTTCATTTTTTGTATGATCAACTGAAACAGGAATAAAAGTTCCACCTTTTTTTAATGAATTTCCGTTAGCAGGAGTAGCTTCTTCAACAAACGGTGAGGCCTCTTTCATTTGTTCTGTAGTAAGAGTTGCATCTTCCTTTTTTTGTGGTAAACGAAAGGGCGGATTGAAACGCCAGATCACATAAGCCAGGAAGCAAACAATTATTAAACCAATGGTTCCAATAGTTCCTATGGTGGTAAATAAATAATTTCTTGATAACTCACCGGCGGCTCCACCCCATGGAAATTGTTCTCCATGCATAATCACTGATGCCGTTAAACTGAATAACGGCAATGCCAGCACGAGGTATTTAAGGTTTCGTAAAATGGAAAAAACTTTTTTTCCGAAAAACAGGTTCACGCCGATTATGAACATTAAAGTGCACAGCATATAAGAAGCAATTCCAAAACCCTTGTAAATAAAAAAATGAGAAATGTATGCACCGAAAGTGCCCATCAGATTGGCAACAGGTGTATCAGAGCCAATTAATAATTTATGCCCGTCTTTAAATACGAGACTTTGATCTTCATCCCAGGTAAAAAGGTAGGAAGTAAACGCAATAAAAAACAATAGGGAAAATAATAAGAAAACACTTCCCGCAATTTTATGCGTGCGTTCATCTTTTAGCAGTTGTTTCACCTCTATCTGTTCTTCTTTCTCTTCACTCAGAACAT
>JBKJSZ010000067.1:0-4194 GCA_046593675.1 Ferruginibacter sp. | reverse complement strand
TTCGCCTGGCTTATAATTCAGATTGCGGATTGGGTAAAGTGAAAGCTTTCAAACTTACCATTCTTGCAAAAGCAGGGTGCCCAGTACCAGCTAAAAATTCAGAACTTTTAATTACTAAAGTAGTTTCAGATTTGAAGCCGGTAATAACCAAAATGGAAGCGCAGGTATATCCAAACCCAAGCACAACTAACTTTAAGCTGAAGGTAAATACTACAGCGAAAGAGCAAATTCGTGTAAGAATTCTGGATGCAATGGGAAGACTATTCAAGCAAGCTACCATGATGCCTGGCGAAGTACTGAATTTCGGAAGTGAATTAAAAACAGGAACCTACATTATAGAAATCATGCAGGGATCACAAAGAACAACACAACAGATTATTAAATTATAGTTTGTTAGAATTTAATAAATGAGCAGCCCGTCAGAAATGATGGGCTGTTTGTTTTTAAGAGGAGGATGAATGTATATTGAATGAAAGAGATTTTGTATTATGAATTTTATAGGAAAAATTTTAAATTGAAAATATAATTGTTGAAAAATCTGTGAAAACAATGCTGGAGAAATATTGAGTGCTTACCAGATTTCTATTGTAATTGAGTATTTCAAAAAAGTGAAACAGTCGGTTTGTGTTTTTTTAGTTCAATCCTAAATGGGTATTCAAATAGTGAACAGATAAAGTGAAAGTAAAGATTAAATAAGAAAGCAAAACCTTTTCAAATTAAAGTATAACATGACAGTATACCTAGATCGAAAAGTATAGAAAAAAAGGTTTTTTATAACGGTTAATCAGAGGGTCTCTGGTTCAAGTCAGAATGGGGAACTTTGAAATCAAGCATTTACAGAGAAATACTGGTAAGTGTTTTTTTTATTTTCAGCAGGATCTGCTCCTTGACTATATGTTCAGCTATATCAGCTGGAATTGCCATTTGCTTATTCATCATATCAAGTATGTCATCACAAATGCTAAATGAATTCAAAAGAAACAAATACGAAAAGTGGTAAATTTTGCAAAAGAAAACGTTTACTTAATGCGTATTTTTCTTTTATCGATTTTTATTTTTACTCATCATTAAATAAACAAGACCTGATGATACAATAGCAGTAATGATTATGATTTTGTAATTCTTCTTTCCACCTTTAGCTGGCACTCCAGGTCTTTGTGCTAATAGCATAAGTGGTGTTATAAGCATTATCCCAAACAAGAATTTCATCATATTACTAGTTTATTTTGGCATCAGGAGTTGTTGCATAAACTATTAGGATTCTGAAAAATATTTATAATACGGTAAGCTCCCGGGATTAATCGGCCATGAAAGTATATATAAGCACATCTTCTTTCAGAATATATTAATCTTTTTCACTTTTTACATCTTTGCTTTCCTTCAGTTCTTTTAAAAATTTACCAGCCCCGTCAAAAATTACATCTATTTCTTCTATTTCAGCTTCATATGTTACTGTGCCATCTGCAGCTATTGTTTTCGCAGCTTCTTTTATTTTTTGGCCTGCATAATGTGATTTCATATACGATAGAACCGCAGCAGGAAGGCTCAAAATTTTAATATCCGTTTCCGTTTCAATTAACGTACCGTCTGCTTTATACAGTATGGAAACGTCCATACCATTCCTTTTAAATCCCGCTTCATACTTGCCATTTTCTTTCTCCCATTTAACAGCATTTCCTGAATGTGATGCGTGAAAAGATTTTTTTACTGCAGCAGGGACTTCTGATGGTTTTAAATATTGTGCATTTGCGGTAAAAGCAGCGCCTGCTGAAAATAAACCGGCAATCAGTATTTTTTTCATTTTATTTATTTTTAAGTAGTAAATCTAAATGCAAATTCTGAAAGTAAATGGGAACTCTTTCATTCAGACATCCATTTTTAGTTAATGTTTTGTTTTGGATGAAAACAATTCAGACTTATTTGAACTACCATATTTGATCAGAAAACCATTTCATCTGGTTTTACTTTTTCATCCCATCACCATATGTTGGTTTCAACTCCGCAAGGAAAATTTGGGAAACGGAATTAAAATAGACAAAAAGTATGGACATAATATTCAGACTGCACCCCCGAATAGAGCAGTTGAACTGAATGCTACGGATGCAAATTGCAACGTCACCATATTGACGCATTTGACGTTTTTTAAGAGCTATTGTTCCAGTTACTATCTGTTGCAATTATTTTCAATTAATTTTTTTGCAACAACTCTTGGGATCCTGATCGGAAACCGTGAGATTTTTTGTGAGGTATAAAAAAAGCACGGAAGATTCCGTGCTGTATAAATTTTAAATTGAGTTTATTGAACTATAAGTTGTTTGGTTACACCGGTATTGCCAAGCTTTACCATGTATACACCACGTGCCCATGTGCTCACATTCACTTTCAGATTGCCGGCTTTTTTTCCGATTGATTGTTTATACACCACCACTCCCAACGAGTTAATGATGGTAAGTTCAGATAACTCTGATCTTTCTTTGCCAAACAGGATGGTTACCTGATCTACCGTTGGATTCGGATAAACGTTAAGCATCATCCGGTTTTCAATTGATATCTCAACCGCAGACATCGATTGTGAATCTTCAGCATCATCCGTTTTAGTGGTAATAGTCCTGGATAATATGCTACCATAAAGTGCAGCGCCATCCATACGAAGTGTATTGGTCCATGTTCCCTGGCCATTAGCAGTTTTAAAAGTATTGTAACTCCAGATAACAGCACCTGAAAGCGGATTATTGAAATACACATTTCCGCTTTTATACCGGTTAACGACTACTAAATGGCCACCACCACCGTTCCATCCCCAACGTGCCAAACACATTTTCCGCGCAGACATTGCGGTAGTCAATTCACTCGTACTGAAAGCATGGCCGTAGCCGGTGGAACTGATTCCATAATAATCAAACACTGCTTCATTTGATCCGTTACATCCATACAAAGACTGAGGACTATTGAAAGTTCCCGGATAAGTGCAGGGACTACTTGAACTACTGGATAAATTTCCACAGTCGAACAGGCTGCCATTTTCCTGGTCACGAGATTTACCAACATACGTGCATTGTGCAATGCTGCCACTGTGATAAGCCCAGTAGATCATTTGTCCACATGCAGCCCAGCACCAGTTGGATTGCTCCTGAATATATGCCGGTACATAGTTGCCGGTAGTTTGTGAAAATGTTCTTTGCTGTGACACAAGCATCACAAGCAGAAGTATGCTGTATGAGAAAAGTTTTTTCATTTTGTAAATTTTTAATTTATAACAATGCGATTAAGAGTTATTTTACTTTTTGCACAGCGTCTGCAGACATAGTCATTAGCTCATTCATGGAAAATGCTTCTTTTACCAATTCTTTGTTGGAATGAAATATCGGCTTGTACAAAGTAACTCCTGATGAATTGTCCTGAATAAATTCTTCATTCATCTGGGGGATAGAAATAATCAATGAAGCGTTGTTATCAGTTTTATTGAACAAGCTTCCACCTTTTACTGCATATTGTCTGCTTCCTAAGCCCACTGCTTTCCATTCATTTTCCTGGAACGATACGTAAATAAAACACCGTACTGTATTGTCTAAGATCAGAGGCAGCATCATGGATGTTATCTGCAGGTTGCTTCTGTTCTCCTGCTTCATTACATTCACATCATCCATAGAAGAAAGATAAAAAGGCCTTCCAACAGTGATCCTGCTGAAATCATCTGTTGATAAAAACCCATAGAGTGGGAGGTCTTCAGGTTCCATCCATTGTAGAACAGCAGCCAGCTGTGATGTAGACAGAACGCGGGCTTGTTTGGCAGAAATTGATGCGCTTGAACGAAGATCCTGTGCATTGACGTTCACATACGCAAACAGCAGTAACACCAACTGGAAAAGAAGGAATTTTCTTAGCATAACAATAAAATTTAAAATGAGGAATATGTAATACTATGCTAAACGTGATTATAAAAAAAATAAATAAACAATGTTGGAACGCAGAAAATTATTAGGACAAGGATGACGCGGATAGGTGCTCCCTGTATAATAGTATCCATTCAAACATAATAATATATACATGGTACCTCTTGCCATAATCACACAATTTTCATTTGGTGTTTTATTAAAAAAAGAGATTTTAAATGGGATAAATAATTTTTTCGGAACCAAATATCTCGACAAGTTCAATGTGTTTATCACACTCACTGAACCTGTGGAAGTGTCC
>JBKJSZ010000065.1:0-2732 GCA_046593675.1 Ferruginibacter sp. | reverse complement strand
TTCGAACGAAAATCCAGCAACAGGGAAGGTGTTGTTAACATAGAAAAGAAAAATACTGAACTTTTACTTATCACTTTAGAAAAAACAGAGGAAAATTATTCGCCAACAACTATGTATAATGATTTCGCAATTAATGAAAAATTATTTCATTGGCAATCACAAAACTCCTCTAAACCTGAAACGGGTAAAGGTTTATCATATATAAACCATAAGGAAAATGATAAAACCATTTTGCTGTTTATTAGAGAATGTAATACCAACGAATTCGGTAACACAACGGGATATGTTTTTTTAGGAATTGCTGATTATAGAGGTCATTATGGTTCAAAACCAATGAGCATAAACTGGGAACTTAAAGAACCTATACCTCCGTACATTTATAAAAATTCAGCTAAAATGGCTATATGTTAATTCTGAATTTCGGCAGAAATAGTCAGTTGAATTTGGAACTTTATTTGAGAAATAAATAGTCACCTAACCCAGTGTCACCTTAAAACGTAAAATAATGGTGACATAAACATCGGTAACAGATTATAGTTTTACCAAAAAGCAGTTATAGTGATCTGCTATGCACGAAATAAATTTCCAGGACGATTGATACAACTTTTGACTATGTGCGATTCAGTTGATTGTTGGTTTAAAGAAAATACAGGATTTTGTTTGCTGATATATTCCGACAAAAAGATTTAAAAAATGAGGTTGTTACCCAATTACTTCTGGAGACATGGCGACGATCAACTTATATTCTTCCCATCGTAAAAACAATTAAGACTTTCACAAATTTCTTCATTTCCTGTAACCACTTCCCCCGTAACCAAATTAAAAAGGTTACTTAAACCCTGGTTACAAAAAGACGTCATATAAGAAAGATGCGTCATGGAATTTATTACGGAAATACGAAACCAATATGCGCTTTCTCAAAAACAGCTTGCCATTATTCTGGGTGTGAGCAGGCCATTAATTACACAAGCCGAAAAAGGAAACCGCTCCCTCCCTTCCGCTGCTTTCTATAAGTTATTCAGCCTGGTAGATACCCCTAAAAAGACAGCTACCAAAACCATTTCAGAAAATACGAAACTACATAAACGTATAGAGCAGGAGCAACAAACAGTTCTGAAAATATTCAGGCAACGTGAGAAAGTCTGCCGGCACCAGGCTGCGGGACTTCAGATGAAGCTGGACGACATGTGCAGCGCTTATGAAAAAACAACATTGTGGCATTCTTTGCTTACACAGAAATTACAGGAAACCGATTTATCAGATACCAGCCAGCGTCTCTCACTCGATTATCAACTTGATAAAGCAGAATTAAATATTCTTAAACTCGGCCCATCAGAACAGGCAAAACTCCGCTTGAAAATCCAGGTGCTGGTTGCGGAAGCGGAAATTTGTAAGAAGATGTGTGAAAAGATAACCTGTTAGGTTTATCTTTTCATTCATCATTCATCTCGTTAATCACATTATAAAACTAGACTAACTTTATACAAACCATGAAGTATATCTGTTTTATATTAATCGCTTCCTGTTCTTTACTTTTCAAAACAACCAATGCACAACATTTTGAATGGGCTGCCAGCGCGGGCAACATCGATATCCGCTACAGCTTTTCCTCGGTAGATGCTTCTGATAATATTGTAGTGGGTGGCCCCGGTGGCGTAAATTGGACGCACAGGGGTAAACAACCGGAATTGTATAACAGCACCGGTAAAATCACCAATTTGGTACAGGAAGAACGCACAGACCTCGTGGCTTGCTATTCACCAACGGGCGACTTATTATGGCATCTCCAGACAAATCAGAAATATACAGAGCTCTTAGGTATTACACATGATGAAAAGGGCAACACCGTATTATTGATAAATGTAAAAGGAACTAGAACAGAAAATAATATCTACTATGGATATATGCCGGAATTAGACAGAGATGAATTAATGCTTGCGGGTTTTTACCTGGTTTACCTCAACAAAGAAGGACGACTGGATAAAAAGGTTTTCACATTTTATAAAGACGATTACAAAATGGATATCAGTGGTTTTATGTGGAAGGCGAATGGAGGATTTGTTCTTTGTGGCTTTGCTGATCCCGGAAAATTATGTGACGAATTACCGGTTATTGCAGGACCGGCCGGAGGTGATTTTGTTCTTGTTCTGGATAACGAAGGACATCCTGCATGGGCTGATGTTGTTTCTTATGCCGGCACATCCTGTTGTTCTCATTCAACAGAAATGGCTAAGATTTCAGTGGCACCTAATGGAACGGTTTATCTGAGCGGCACCTATTTCGAAGGAGGCACATTTGGAGGCAGCAAAAAAATCATCACAAAACCCTCCAAAGATGATACACAATTCGACAAACCTTATGAAGCATATATCGCTTCTTATAATTCATCCGGTAAACTAAATTGGGTACGCACCTCAGCAACAAGATGGTTCTCGCATAGCATTGCCGCAAACAACCAAAGTGTGTTAATCGCATTTAAAACGATGAGCGGAAATATGTTCCTGGGAGAGAAGGTGGATACCACCAGTGGGAAGCACTGGGTGTTGGCCATGCTGGATAATACAGGAAATGTAACATGGAAAACCACATCCAGCACCGACAGAGCGCATGAGATCCGCTTCGGAAGAAATAACGATATCTATGTGCTGGGAACAAATCACGAATCGGGAAAATGGAACTTCAGTGAAGGCGTTATCGGCACGGATACGTTGAGATCAAGTTTCACAACTGTG
>JBKJSZ010000372.1:0-3134 GCA_046593675.1 Ferruginibacter sp. | reverse complement strand
AAAAATTTTGAAACAGCCATAATATTTGCTTTTGTTCTGGGCATTTTAAATACATTGGTAAAACCATTACTCATATTATTTACTTTACCGCTTACCATTGTTACTTTAGGTTTATTTTTATTGGTCATTAATGCTATCGTTGTTTTAATGGCCGACTATTTTATAAAAGGAATTAATATTGATGGATTTCTATCAGCTTTTATTTTTGTGTTGTTATTATCTTTCTTTACTTCTTTACTCAACACGTTGCTGGCTAAAAAAAATATTTAGGTACAGGCAAATTGTTGATACATTATTTAATGATCATTTTAAATTTCTTACACTGAATTTTAATAGCGGATTCTATAGCATGCTCTAAAGTGGGTTGTTTATTTTTTATTTTTTCTTTGCTGATAAATTCAGTCCTGAGTTTACTGATATTTTCGATTTTTCTCTGAACTTCTACCCTATTTGCTTTTTGTTTTTTTATATATAATTCCAATTCTTCTTTTGATTTATTCTGTAGTTGTTTAGGAAGCGTTTTGTTATTCACCTTTTTTATGGTGCCGGGATTTGCTGTTTCTGCATCTACAAGATCCCATTGTGCATTGTTGTACAATTCTTTTTTTCCTTTTACTTCAACTCTTTTTATGGCAGATGATTTATTTTTATGGTAATTGATTTCATCTACACTAGCCTGATCTGAAAATTTATCGGCACCATTTATACCAAAATATACATAAGTATCATTCAGGCTTTTATTTAAGGATAGCAACATCGTATCATAAGGCGTAGGAATATCTTCAATTATTAGCGACTGATCAATATTGCTAAAACTCCCTGTACCACATTCAGTTCCTAATTTCCAATGTTCCTTGATGCCCTTCATCTTATCACCACAATAAATTGTATTAATAATCACACCTTTTTTTCTGGCAGCATTGCAGGCCGTTATATAATTAATTTCACCTTGTAAAAAATCTTCATTTCCTGCAATAAAAATCGTTTTAAAACTTGTAGGGGAAAGATCCCATTCCAAATCCCTGACAGCCGTATAAATTGCCTGTCCACAATATTCTTCACCACCATTGGTAGTTAATGCAAATAATTTTTTTGATAATTCGTCCAGGTCCCGGGTAAATCCAATAATTTTTTTTACATAACCGTGCGCAATGTCACCATTGCTTCT
Source organism: Ferruginibacter sp. (assembly GCA_046593675.1). Taxonomy (GTDB): domain Bacteria; phylum Bacteroidota; class Bacteroidia; order Chitinophagales; family Chitinophagaceae; genus Ferruginibacter. The sequence continues at coordinate 1,966 of JBKJSZ010000372.1, read as the reverse complement.
GCCGTATTCATATAATGCAATCTCTATTACCGGAATACTTTTGTCTTCACATTCGGCTTTTCCCATTACACTAACCATGTTCCATAATTGTGACTTGGCCTGATCAATCAAACCATCCATACTACTGCTTACATCTAATAAAATAGCGGCTTGAATTTTTGGAGCGCTTTGTGGATTTCCTATTAACGGCTGTGCCTTAAGTTGTACACTGAAACCGAACAAAATAATAAGGGAAAAGGGGAAAATATTTTTCATATACAATATTTATTTGCACAGATGCTTCAGATTTGAATAATGCATACATAAAGTCTCTAAAAAATTTATTTTTCGTTTTATTTAACAAAATGCAAATTTGAAGAAGCTATTTTCATCGTCAATATATTGTGCTTCGTATCTTGCCGCTCCAAACTTGTGTTCCATGCAATTCGAAAGGAAATATTTAAGTAACCAAACGCTTACTGCTTTATATAAAAGGCTTTTATATCCCAGAATGATAGAAGAGAAAATGCTGGTATTATTAAGGCAGGGAAAGATCTCAAAATGGTTTAGTGGAATTGGTCAGGAAGCTATTTCCGTAGGTGCCACCATGGCACTTGATAAAAATGAATGGATCATGCCCTTGCACCGGAATTTAGGTGTATTTACCACACGTGATATGCCATTAAGCAAATTGTTTATGCAATGGCAGGGAAATAAAGAAGGTTACAGTAAAGGAAGGGAACGAAGTTTTCATTTTGGAAGTAAAGAACATCGTATTTGTGGAATGATTTCGCATTTAGGTCCGCAATTGGCCATAGCCGACGGTGTGGCATTGGCGCATAAATTACGAAAAGAACAAAAAATTTCCCTTGCTTTTTCCGGTGAAGGCGGAACAAGCGAAGGTGATTTTCATGAAGCATTAAATACGGCTGCGGTTTGGGACCTTCCGGTTATTTTTATTGTTGAAAATAATGGATATGGATTAAGTACGCCTTCCTCTGATCAGTTTCGATGCAAACAGATTGTTGATAAAGCAATCGGTTATGGAATGGAAGCAGTACAGATTGATGGAAATAATATACTTACGGTGTATGATACTTTAAAAGGTGTAAGAGATTTCTGTATTAAAAATCAAAAACCTTATTTAGTAGAATGCATGACTTTCAGAATGCGCGGGCATGAAGAAGCCAGCGGTGTAAAATATGTCCCGAAACATTTATTTGAAGAATGGGAACAGAAAGATCCGATAAAAAATTATGAACAATGGCTTTTACAAGAATCTGTTTTTTCAGAATCCGATATAGCAAATATCAGGGATGAAATGAAACAACTGATTGAATCAGAATTAGCCATTGCTAACAACGCGCAACCTTTTACACCCGATACGCAGGAAGAGATGGCAGATATATATGCTGTTCGTCAGCAGCCAGCTTCTATTGTATTGAATGAGGAAACAACATCTTCAGATAGAGAACCAATTAAATTTATAAACGCCATTACGGAGGCGTTGGATCTTTCACTGGAGAAACATTCCGATCTTGTTATCATGGGACAAGACATTGCCGAATATGGCGGTGCGTTTAAAGTAACAGAAGGGTTTGTAGAAAAATTTGGAAAAGAAAGAATCCGCAATACGCCTTTATGTGAAAGCGCTATTGTGGGTGCTGCATTAGGATTGAGCCTGGAAAATATAAAAGCCGTTATGGAAATGCAGTTTGCCGATTTTGCAACGGTGGGATTTAACCAGATCATAAATAACCTTGCAAAAATAAATTATAGATGGGCGCAAAATGCTGATGTGGTTATCCGTATGCCAACAGGCGGCGGCGTGGGGGCCGGACCTTTTCATAGCCAGAGTAATGAAGCCTGGTTCACCCATACACCGGGATTGAAAGTGGTGTATCCTTCCACGGCACATGATGCAAAAGGTTTAATGATAGCGGCTATCAATGATCCAAATCCGGTAATGTATTTTGAACATAAGGCT
>JBKJSZ010000345.1:0-7745 GCA_046593675.1 Ferruginibacter sp. | reverse complement strand
CAGGAAACTTTGTTACAACATAATAAAAAAGATTTTGATTTCCATTACATTTATTTTCTTCCATGGAAAAATCAAATGGTGGCCGGCATAGTAAATGCGGGAGGAAAAGTGATCAATCTTCCGGCAAAAGATAATATCCGCATTATGTTAAAGGCGGAACAAATTATTAAATACATCCGGGACAATAAAATTGAATTGGTGCATTGCCATTTGCCGTGGGCCGGTTTTGTAGGGCGTTATATTTTTTCCCGGACTAGTATTCCTATTTTGTATACAGAACATAATAAACAGGAACGGTATCATACTATCACAAAGTTGTTGAATAAATTTTCGTTTAATAAACAAACAGCGGCTATAGCTGTTTCTGCTGACGTAGCAGATTCTATTCAAAAAAATATTCATCCATCCGTTCCTGTCCATACTATTTTAAATGGCGTAAATACACATCATTTCAAAAGAGATGAAATTAGTGGTATTCAGATGAGGCAACAATTAGGCATTGACGAAAATGCCATTGTGATAGGAACGATTGCGGTGTTTCGTTTTCAAAAACGATTGAAGGAATGGATTTTATTATTGAAAGAAATCTGTCATAAACATCCAAATGTTTTTGGTTGCATGGTTGGAGATGGCATTCTGAATCCTGAGATCAGGCAGTTTTTAAAAGAGCAGAAAATGGAAAGTAAAATTCTGATGCCCGGATTGCAAACAAATGTTCTCCCTTATTTGTCTGCCATGAATATTTATTTAATGACATCAGAGTTTGAAGGTTTACCGATTGCGCTGTTGGAAGCCATGAGTATGGAGTGTGCCATTGTAACAACAGATGCAGGTGGCATTAAAGAAGTGATCCGTAATAATGTAGATGGCTTCACCGTTCCTGTTCTACAATGGAAAGACCTTGTACAAAATCTTTCTTATCTCATAGACAATCCAGCTCAGATAAAAAGATGGGGAGAAATAGCCAGAAGAAGAGTGGAAGAAAATTTTAGTATTAAAACAATGGTGGAAGAAACAGAAAAATTATACCTGCAGGTAAAAAATAATGGAGATTTCAGTAGCACAGGAAGTTGATTTGCCCGAAATGATCGCATTGTTGCGAAAAAGTCTTGGTGAAAAACTGATTCCAAAATCGGAAGCTTTTTTTATATGGAAACATCAAAAAAATATTTTTGGAAAAAGTAAAACATTACTGGCTTTAGAAGAAGGAAAAATTATTGGGCTCCGAACTTTTATGCATTGGAATTGGGTACGTGGAAATGAAGTTTTAAAAGCTGTTCGTGCAGTTGATACCGCAACAGATCCGGCATTTCAGGGGAAAGGAATTTTTCGAACGCTAACTTTAAGTGCTGTTGAATCCTGTAAAGCAGATGGCATTGACCTTGTTTTTAATACACCCAATCCGATCAGTATGCAAGGGTATTTAAAAATGGGATGGACGACAGCAGGCAGGATGCCGTTATTTGCTGGCCCCGGATATGTGATACCGGCAAAATTTAATGTAGAAACAGAATGTAAAATGGAAGAATTATTTCCAGTTAATCCTGTGAATAATTGGCATCATTCTGATAAATATTTCCATACACCTATTTCCAAAGATTACCTGCAATGGAGATTCAAAGATTGTCCTGTTGTAAAATATGGTGGTGTTATAGAAAATGATTTTGGTTTTATATTCAGATTAAAACCTGTTAAAAATTTATTTGAGTTACGGATCTGTGAAATATGGAATTCAGATGCATCATCGGCTGCTTCATTAAAAAATGCTTTAAGAAACTGTATAAAAAAATTAAAACCTGCCATAGTTACCTGTGCTCCATCTCCATTAACCACATTTGTAAAGCCCTTGAACAGAATGTTGGGACCATTCAAAAAAGGTCCGTTAACAACGGTGAGGCCTTTATTGAAAAATGATTTAAGCGATTTTAAAGAATTTAAAAACTGGCAACCTTCCATTGGAAGCCTGGAATTATTTTAAATGGATATATTTTTTGTAGCAATATTTTTACTGGCGATAAATTATTTTATTTCCAGAATCGTTACCAGGTTCAACGTCAGTGAAAATTATGTCTGGACATTATTCGGCATTCATTTTTTGCTGACCATCATCTACATGATTTCTGCAGCATATTCGGCAAGTGATTCTGTCGCTTATTATAAAAAAGCATTGGATGCAGAAACATGGCTCGATTTATTTGGAACGAGTACTACATTCATTACATTTTTAGGATGGATTTTTGTACAGGGTTTGGGCTTGAGTTATTATGCAGTAATGTTGGTATTCTCTTTTTTCGGATACCTTGCTGCCTTACTTTTTTATGTTACATTAAAAGAAAATATTTCTTTAAAACCAGTATGGGTTGGGTTAACTTATCTGGAAATTGTTTTCCTGTTGCCTAATCTTCATTATTGGTCATCTTCCCTTGGAAAAGGAAGTGTAATAATGTTGGGCTTAGCCTTATTTATTTATGGCCTGAGCCGATTTAACAGGAGAGTTTTTCCATTATTATTAGGAGGGTTTATTACATATATGGTTCGTCCGCACATGTTTTTAACCATGATACTGAGCATTATGTTAGGAGTGTTTTTGGCCAGCTCCGGAATTAAATGGTATATAAGATGGCTCATGTTTTTGATAGCGGCCGTGGTCTTTTATTTTATCAGCGACAGTGTGGTAGAATTTGCCGAAACGGATAGTCTGAATATTTTAACTTCAAATAATTTATTACACAGAGTAGAAGAACTAGGCAAAGCTGGAAGTGGAGTTGATATTCAGAATTATAACCTGTTTATGAAGATGTTTACTTTCTGGTTCAGGCCCTTATTCTTCGATGGATTTTCTGCCATTTCATTAATCGCTTCTTTTGAAAATCTGTTTTATTTATTTATGGTGATTGTTATTATCCGGGAGGCATTTAAAAACTGGGGAAACTGGAACGGTTGGTTTAAAATATGTTTCTTCTTTTTTATTTTCGGATCCTTTATTCTTGCGCAGGTATCCGGAAATCTTGGAATTGCCATGCGTCAAAAAGCACAGGTAATGCCTTTCTTCTTTATCATTTTTTGTAAGGCCATGTCGTACCGAACGATGGCATCAGAATATTTTCAAACAACAACCCAGAAAATATTTTATCCACGATGAAAAATTATCCAGGCGTTTTTGCTATTTCATTGGATTTTGAATTGCATTGGGGTTGCTTTGAAAGTATGGATCTTAATCAGCATCAACAACAATATTTTAAAAATACACGCGAAGTAATTCCGGAAAAATTAAAATTATTTGCTGAAAATGAGGTACATGTTACTTGGGCTACAGTGGGTATGTTATTCAATAAGAATGTAATGGAATGGCAAAATAATAAACCTCATGTATTGCCTTCATTCAACAATACAAATGTATCAGCTTATGAATGGATCAACAAACATGGTTTTTTTTCAGATAACGATCCTTTTCATTTTGCGCCGGAAATTATACAACAGATCAAAGAAACTCCTTTCCAGGAAATCGGTACGCATACGTATGCCCATTATTTCTGCTTAGAAAAAGGTCAAACAAAAGATCAATTCAGAGTAGATCTTTTAAAGGCATGTGAAATTGCCGGGAAGAATGGCGTTGAATTAAAATCACTTGTTTTTCCAAGGAACCAATTCAATAAAGAATATTTATCTGTGTGTTTGGAAGTTGGAATTACCTCTATAAGATCCAGCCCGGATATCTGGTATTGGTCACCCGCAACCGGATCGTCTTTTATGAAAAAGTTTTTTCGTGCAGGCGATGCATACGTTTCTTTTCAACCCATCAAACCTATTTATTTAAAAGATATTACAAGTGAAAAAGGTTTGCCATTGCATTTACCCTCCACAAGATTATACCGGCCATGGAAACCTTCTTATACTGTTCAAAACCGTTTTAAAATTTCAAGAATATTGAATGAAATGACCGAAGCTGCGAAGAGAAATGCGTATTATCATTTATGGTGGCATCCTCATAATTTCGGTAATCATCCTGCTCAATGTATGCAGGAACTCGAACAGATTATCGGCCACTTTGTTTCCCTTAGAAAGAAATATGATTTCCGTAGTTTAACCATGAACGAAATAACTAACCTGGTTAACTCCTGATGACTTCTGAAAACAAAAAACCGGTGTTGGTTAGAATAACTACATTACCGGTAAGCATGAAAGTGTTGTTGAAAGGTCAGCCAGGTTTTATGCAACAAAATGGCTTTGATGTTAAACTAATTTCATCAGACGGAATTGAAATTGAATCATTGAAAGCACAGGAAAAATGCGAGCATTTTATTGTGCCGCTTACCAGGAAAATAAATCCTCTGATAGATCTGGTCAGTATGGTAAAGTTGTTTTTTCTTTTAAAAAAAATAAAACCCGATATCGTACATACGCATACGCCAAAGGCCGGATTAATTGGAATGTGGGCGGCAAAACTGGCTGGTGTTCCAATACGATTACATACGATTGCAGGTTTACCATGGATGGAATATTCCGGCTTCATGAAAAAACTTTTGATTGCTGTAGAAAAATTAACCGCTTCAGCCGCACACGCTGTATATCCAAATTCTAAAATTCAGCACCAGTTTTTAAAAGCGAATAATATTGCAACAAATAAAATGAAAGTTTTAGGAAACGGTTCCAGTAATGGAATTGATCTTACCTATTTTTCCAAAGACGCTTCCATACAAGCCGTTGCTAAACGTCTTCGTGTTGACGAAAAAGTATTGGATGCGGCTGTAATTTGGATTTTTGCCGGACGCCTGGTGACTCATAAAGGAATAAGCGAATTATTGTTTGCATTTGAAAAAATTAATAAGCAATTTCCAGATGATAGATTGTGGTTACTAGGAGAGGAAGAGCCTTTGCTTGATCCACTTACACCCGAACAGCAAAAAATAATTCATCAACATCCTTCCATCAGATCTTTTGGATTTGTAAAAGATCTCAGAAGTCATTTTGCCGCGGCAAATGTTTTAGTTTTTCCGAGTTACAGAGAAGGTTTTCCAAACGTTCCCATGCAGGCAGGAGCGATGGGTTGTTGTCTTATTTTGAGTGATATCAATGGTTGTAATGAAATTGTACAACATGAGAAGAACGGACTTCTTTTTCGGGTAAAAAATGAAAATGATTTATTTGAAGCGATGTTGCGTATTAGAAAAAATGAAGTGGAAAGAAAACATTTTGCTACCGCCATACAGGAAAGAGTACAGGATTTTTCTCAACAGAAATTATGGAACTTTATTTTGGATGAATATACCATGTGGCTTACCAAAAAGAACAGGATTTAACCTCTTACATGAATTCTGTTTACTATAAATTTATAAAAAGAGCCATTGATTTTACGGCAGCATTCCTGGCATTAATGATTTTATTTCCGGTCATGATCACGGTAGCGTTGCTTTTAGCGATCACTAATCACCGTCCAGTATATTTTACACAAAAAAGAGTGGGTTGGAAAGACAAAATTTTTACGGTTTACAAATTTAAAAGCATGAATGAAGCAAGAGATGAAAATGGACATTTGTTGCCTGATGCGCTACGGCTTACGTCTTTTGGAAAATTTCTTCGCAAAACTTCTCTGGATGAATTACCGCAACTCCTTAACGTTTTAAAAGGTGATATGAGTTTGATCGGCCCACGTCCTTTGTTGTTGCATTATCTTCCTTTATATTCTGAAGAGCAAAGAAAAAGGCATCTTGTTCGCCCGGGAATTACAGGCTGGGCGCAGGTGAATGGCAGAAATATTATTAGTTGGCAAAAAAAGTTTGAACTCGATGTATGGTATGTACATCACTTGAGTTTTTGGATAGATTGTAAAATCGTTTGGTTAACGTTGGTAAATATTTTAAAAGCGGTTGGCATCAGCCAGGAAGGACAGGCAACAGTGGAAGCATTTACCGGTAATAAAAAGGATTTATGAAAAAAATTGCAATATTCGGTGCCGGAGGTTTTGGGCGGGAAGTAAAATGGCTGATTGAGGAAATCAATGAACAAAAACCAACATGGGATTTCATTGGTTTTTTTGATGACGACTTTTCTCATGCTATTCATATTAACGAGGAACATCGTTTGGGAAATTCAAAAGAGCTTTCCGGCTGGGAAGAGTCTATCGCAGTAGTTTTCGCCATAGGTAATCCCATAGTTAAAAGAAAAATCATTCAAAATATCCAAAATTCCACTTTAGAATTTCCGGTTTTGATACATCCTAACGTAAGAATAGGAAATGATGTACAAATTGGTGAAGGAACCATCATCTGTGCCGGTTGTATCATAACGGTTAATATTCAATTGGAAAATCATATCATTTTAAATCTTGGATGTACCGTAGGTCATGATACGGTTATGGGCAGTTTTTCTTCCTGTATGCCTTCCGTTAATATTTCAGGAGAAGTTATAATAGGTGAAGCAGTATATGTTGGAACCGGGGCTAAAATTATTAACCAGTTAGAAATAGGTGAAGAAACCATCGTGGGAGCAGGTGCCGTAGTTTCCAAAACGCTGCCTCCCAAATGTACTGCGGTGGGTATTCCGGCAAAACCGATAAGGTTTCATACTATAAATAGTTAATAAAAAAATATACACAAGCGTTAAAAAAGTTTAACAATAAAGTGTACCTTTATGAATACACCTCTTGAAACATATTAAACACCACCGTACCAGAAATTTATAACATTGGAAAAAATCTGGTTATCTTCTCCGCATTTGGGCGAAAAAGAGAAATTATTTGTTGAAGAAGCTTTTAGCTCCAATTGGATCGCTCCATTGGGGCCAAATGTTGATGCATTTGAAACGCAGTTATCCAACCACCTGAACGTAGCTTCGGTGTTGTCTTTAAACTCCGGGACCGCTGCTTTACATTTAGCCCTAGATATTGTAGGCGTACAACAGGATGATATAGTTCTTTGTCAGAGTTTTACTTTTGCTGCTTCTGCCTTTCCAATTACGTATTTAAAAGCTATTCCGGTTTTCATTGACAGTGAAAATATTTCCTGGAATATGGATCCTGCGCTTTTACAAAAAGCTATTGAAGATCATATAGCCAAAGGAACAAAGCCAAAAGCTATACTGGTGGTGCATTTGTATGGAACACCCGCTAATATGAAAGCGATTTTGGCAATTGCCGAAAAATATGATATAGCCGTTATTGAAGATGCAGCGGAAGCCTTAGGCAGCACGTATGAAAATAAAGCCTGTGGAAGTCTTGGGCGTATTGGTGTGTTAAGTTTTAATGGAAACAAAATCATCACTACCAGTGGTGGTGGCGCATTTGCCAGTAATGAAGTTGACTTAGTGAATCGGGCAAGGCATTTATCGGCTCAGGCAAAAGAAAATGCACCTTATTATCTGCATAAAGATATTGGGTATAATTATCGCATGAGCAACATCTGCGCAGGAATTGGGCGCGGACAAATGGAAGTGCTGAATGACCGGGTACATAAACGCAGAGAAAATTTTGAAAAATATAAAGCTGCTTTTTCCTCAATAAATGGAATAAAATTCCCTGTTGAACCAGATAATACTTTTTGTAACCGATGGTTAACAACTATTTTATTTGATCAGGAAATCTGGAAAAAGGGAACGAATGATAAAGTGAGAGAAGCATTGAATACAAAAAATATTGAAACAAGGCCATTATGGAAGCCTTTACACCAACAACCTATTTTCCGCGAATGCATCATGTATAACAACGGCGTTTCAGATCTTTTGTTTGAAACCGGACTTTGTTTGCCTAG
>JBKJSZ010000328.1:0-10832 GCA_046593675.1 Ferruginibacter sp. | reverse complement strand
ACGCTGCTGAAAAAATAATTCATAGCTGGAAACATATTCCACGTCAACCTATTGCTGTAACCGTAATTCCCTGCAGCGCAGATCTTAAATTGTTTGATCCGGGAAATATTGATCAGGCAGAAAAAAATAAATTTATAGAAAAATTTAAAATTTCTGAATCCGATTTTATTTTTAATTATTTAGGATCGATCGGTGGCTGGTATCTTACTACGGAAATGATGGAAATGTGCAAGGTATTATCTGATAAAATTCCAAATGCTAAATTTCTTTTTATTTCACCGCACCGGCATGAGGAAATTATTAAAGCTGCCAATGCAGCAGGAGTATCTTCCGATAAATTGATCATTACCAAAGCAAGTCGACATGAAGTGCCCATACTGCTTTCGTTCGTAGATTTTTCTATCTTTTTTATAAAACCGTGTTACTCAAAAATTTCTTCCTCGCCTACAAAGCACGGGGAAATTATGAGCATGGGAATTCCTGTAATTACTAACAGTGGTGTGGGAGATGTAGCGGATATTGTGAAACAATATGATGCAGGTTTTGTAATGGATTCTTTCTCGGTTAAGGAATATGAAAAAGTTGCAGATAAAATTGCAGCAGGAAAAAAATTCGATTCGGAAACTATCCGGAATGGCGCCTTCGATTTTTATGCTTTAGAGGAAGCCGTGAAAAGATATGCAGCCGTGTATGAGAAAATATTTTCGTAATTATTTTTTCTTGCCTATGGCATGATAGAAAGGCGTTACCGGGCTGAGTACAATTTCATCCAGACCACATTTGCGCATCATTGATTCAACCTGTACTTTGCTGAAACGTTGCTCGAGTTTCGTTCCAAACTTATCCAGTGCATCATTGCGGATCACAAAAAAAGATTTATTGTTATAAGCACTTAACGGCATTTTGATTGCGATCTTCCGCAAACCAATTAAAACTAAAAATCGCACCCATAAAACGAGCGGCATATAAATTATGATCGCCAGGATATCACAGGTCAATTTTTTTAAAGGAGTTGGAAATCTGCAAACAACTTTCCGGATCCATTCTCCCATGTTAAACAAAGTTTTGAACCACCATCCACGCGTCTCTAAATTGTGATAGAGATAGCAATAAAAATACCCACCTTTTTTTACTTTTTTCACGCAATCCTGCATGGCTTTTTGTGTGTCAGGAATATGATGCAAGACACCAACACTCATGGCAAAATCAAAAGTTTCATCATCGAATGGAATGTTTTCAATACTTGCTTTTGTAAGCCGTACATTTTGTACATTTTTCAATAAATGATCTGCTGAAAAAATCGCGTCGCTCGGATCTACCGCTTCTATAAAACCGGCTTGCTCACATAAGTATTTAGTCCATCTGCCAGTTCCACAACCAAGGTCAATACCATAAGTACCTTTATGCACCATCTTTTCATTAAGAATATCAAAATATTCCTGGGCAATCTCATGAATGGTTTCATCAGTAAAATCATGAAATTTTGTCCACTCTTCTCCAAACGAATTCACTACTTCATGATCTATGTTAGATCCGTCAGTAGAAAAAACTGCGATAGGCTTATAGTTTCCTTCCACAATTTGTTTGGGTGGCTGGTTGTACATTTTCATCATGGGCGGCAAAAATAGGAATATGATGCCATGATGCAAGAGATACGCTATTGCATAAATGTAAAATATTATTATACGAAAACTAAATGCGTATTTTTAGAAAAATATTTTTTTAAGGATGGCGAAACGCTTTTTAATTGTGGGTGCAGGTTTTTCAGGATGTGTACTAGCCCATCAGTTGAGTAAACACATGACCTGTTCTATAGACATTTGGGATGAGCGGGATCATATTGGCGGTAATTGTCATACTTCCCGTGACGAGGAAACCGGCATCATGGTTCATCGTTACGGCCCGCATATTTTTCACACTAATAATAAAGAAATCTGGGATTATGTAAACAGCTTTGTAGAATTGCGTCCTTATGTTCATCGTGTAAAAGCATTCACCAAAGGGAAAGTGTATCCATTACCAGTAAATCTGCAAACCATTAACCTGTTATTTAATAAATCTTATAATCCCGATGAAGCCCGCACTTTCCTGGAATCATTGGCAGATACAACCATTGATGAACCGGCAAATTTTGAAGAGCAGGCATTGCGTTTTATTGGAATAGAATTATACAAAGCTTTTTTTTATGGATATACAAAAAAACAATGGGGTTGCGAGCCTTCAGAATTACCGGCTTCCATTTTAAAAAGAATTCCGGTACGGTTTAATTATGATGATAATTATCACAACAGTTTATACACTGGTATTCCGGTAGATGGTTATTCTGCTATCATGGAAAAGATGACCGATCATCTAGGCATTCAAATTCAACTTCAAAATAAATTCACGGCATCATCAGACGTTTCCATGTATGATCATGTTTTTTATTGCGGACCTATTGATGCCTATTTTAATCATGCACATGGACGCTTAGGGTATAGAACGGTCACTTTCGAAAAATTTATTAGCCATGGCGATTTCCAGGGAACCACTCAAATGAATTATTGTGATGGAGAAGTTCCCTATACAAGAATTGCGGAACACAAACACTTTACGCCATGGGAACAAAACGATAAAACCATTTATTTCAAAGAATTTTCAAAAGAAACTACAGAAAACGATATTCCTTATTATCCAAAAAGATTGCACCGGGATAAAGAATTGCTTTTAAAATATCGTTCCGATGCAATGGGTACACAAAATGTTTCTTTCATAGGAAGGCTGGCAACTTATCGCTACCTGGATATGCACCAGGTGATTGGCGAAGCATTGAGTTTTTCGAAAAAAGTATTGGAAGCGTGTAAGTCGGGTACCTCCATTCCGGTTTTCGAAAACATTGAATAATGTGTATTGATTTTTTAAAATAGAAATAAATAATTTGCATACAGCTCCCTCAAAATCATAATCTTACGATTTATACAACCTATGCAATAAGGTAAGTTTAAAAGCGTTTATAACAGAACAAATCTACTGTTAAACGTATTTTATGGAAAAGGCAATTGCAGTTGTGGTATCTTATAACCGACGCGATTTATTGATAGAATGTATTGAAGCATTAAGAGCCCAAACCCGAAAACTGGATGGGATTCTCGTAATCAATAACGGAAGTACCGACAAAACCGAAGCGTGGCTCCGTACTCAAAAAGATATATTTTACATCACACAGGGAAATATTGGCTCCGGCGGCGGATTTAATACCGGTATTAGCTGGGCGTTCAAAGCAGGTTATTCATGGATTTGGTGTATGGACGATGATGGTTATCCGAAATCGGATGCACTTGAAAAACTATTACAAAATCAGCCAAATAATGTCAGTCTTTTGAACTGTGCTGTCATTAATAAAAATGACAAATCATCTTTTGTATGGAAAACAAAAAATTACAAAACGATACAGGAAGTTAATACAAAAATGATCGCGGGTGTTGGCCATCCTTTTAATGGAACATTAATACATCGCAATATTGTAGAAAAAGTTGGCGTTCCAAAAGCATGTTTATTTTTATGGGGCGATGAAACAGAATATTATTACAGGATCGTAAAAAAACATTCGATTCCGGTTTACACTATCACGGAAAGTATTCATTACCATCCGCCCAAAACATTTAGTAATACACAAGACTGGGATTTTAATAATTCCTGGAAAGTATATTTTTATGTGAGAAACCGTTTACACATATTGAAAGCAAAGCATCAGATAAAACCGCTGGCCTTTATTCATTATGGATTTTTTTTAGCAGCATTCGCCACATTGATCATGTTGTTTCAAAAAACTGATAAAATGAAAAAACTTAGTTTCATAAAATGGCCAACAAGAGATGCATTTAGTTATAATTTTTCTGCAACACCATCTTTGATAATGGCAAAAATGCAACGCGAATACCAAAAGAATTATGAAAATGTTTTCCAGCATTATTCCCGCAGTTTAATGAATGTTGTTTCCCGAATTTTTTATGTATCCAGAGATAAAAGTATTATGGAGAGTTAGTAACCACCACCAACTTCTTTTTTAATTTTTTATTTACATCCATTATCAGAAATAAGGCGATCATGTAAAATGGCATCGCAGGAATTTTATACCGTACCAGTGAACCAAAATTAAGAGTGGTAGCTCCTACAAACAGGGAAAATAACATGGCAAACAACATACAATATAATACCACAGGATCGCGTGCAATTGTTTTTAAAAATTTGAAAATTCCTACTCTGAGAATTACATAAAGAGAGAAAATCATTATTACCAGGCTTTCTAAAGAAGACAATAAGGTGGAAACTTTTTTTGATTCCCATAAAAATGGCCGGTAGAGCGTAGCGATAATAGCCGCTGGTGCCATCTTCAATAAACTTTGCGGTGTTCCATCAAATTCAACTCCCAGAGAGAAATTAGATTCCGCATAAGATTGCTGATTATTATAATTCTGCTGATATGATTTTATAGTTTTGGTAATACTCCCTTTGCCAATAAAATTTCCCAATGCCGATTGAATGTTTTCCGCTGATTGTACAAAACCAATGATACTGGCAACAAGGAATACAAATACCAACATCATTTTCAACACTGTGTTTTTTACTTTTCGGAATTGATATAATATCAGGAATAAAATATAAAACGGTAGGTAAGAAACCAGTATATACACTTTCAAAATGATGAGCAACCAGCTTGCGGCTAAAACTATAAATATGTTTTTTATGATACCGCTTTTTTTTATGAAAAGACAATACATAGAATAAGAAATCCACCCTATGGCTCCCACACATAAAGGATCTTTTAATATGCCTGAACTCCAAAAAACAAACGTAGGAAGATATAAAACAGCGATCGCAAATTGCTTGTGTAAATGCGGATACAGATTATAGAAAAAAAGATATAATTTCCAGACACCCGAAAAAGCAAGCATAGAAAAAAACAAGTTAATCGCCATGAATTTTCCAAATGTAAAAAAGCTGGCAATGGCCACTATACGTGTGACCATGAAATTACTTTCTTCATTAAAAAATCCTGCATTACCGGAATCATACAGTAAATTCTGATCAAACTCTTTTCCGGGCAGAAATAAAATTTTAAAATGTGAAGGGTCTTTTAAGATCAGGTGATAAATATTTCTTCCTTCAGGAAAATAAAGTGAAGTAGCATCGCCAGGCGAAAGATAAATCAGAAATAAGCAGAACGCAAAACTGCTGATTACTTTAATCCAAAAAGCTTTTTTGTGGTAAGACCGAAGTACAGGGTCGGCGAAACGCTTTCTCCGGATCGCGAAAAAAATATAGAAAAGAAATATCCAAATAAAGAATACAAGAAAATCGGCTATATCCATCCGGTCACAAGTAAATGTTCTGCATATACTGTTAAAGCAAATTTATCTTAAAATCACGTGTGGCATTCAATAATATACAGTTATTTTGTAAATATCTAAACAGGATGCGATGTGCGGAATTGCCGGTGCGGTTAATCAGAATTTTTCCAACGATGCTATAAGATCTTCCATGTTACATAGAGGTCCGGATGAACAACAGGGCTTTTTATATGGCAACATACAATTTTATCATTTCCGATTATCAATTCTCGATATTGAAGGTGGTAAACAACCCATGCATTTAGATAACCGCTATTCCATCATTTTTAATGGTCAGATTTATAATCATCAAACGTTAAGAACAAAATATAATTTAACCGGAAAAACACATTCCGATACGGAAACTTTATTGATGTTATACCGGTTGAAAGGAACATCTATGCTGCACGAATTGGAAGGCATGTTTGCGTTTGCCATTTATGATAGCCAGGAACAAAAGATGTTTCTGGTAAGAGACAGAGCGGGGAAAAAGCCGTTGTATTATTTTAATGATGGAAATCGGTTCGCATTTGCAAGCGAATTAAATGGCCTTAAAACAATCGCTCCGCTGGAAATGGCTCCGGAAAATTTTTATCATTATTTACATATAGGAACATTTTACAGAACCTTAACGCCTTATAAAAATGTTACGGAATTAACTGCGGGAACATTATTGATGATTGACTGTAAAAATTTTTCAATAAAGCAGGAAAGGTGGTGGAATATCCAGGATCAATACCTTCATAAACAAAACGATGATTTTGAAACAGCATTAAAAAAAACAGACCATATTCTTCAGCAGGCTGTAATAAACAGGATCCATTCCAGTGATCTTGAAGTGGGGTGTTTTTTAAGTGGAGGAATTGATAGCGGCATTGTAACTGCGATGGCCGCTCAACATCAAAAATTAAAAACATTCACCGTGTCTTTTCCCGGTGCATATGATGAAGCGCCACTGGCAAAAATGGTAGCAGATAGATATGCGACCGATCATACAGAAATCAGGATCAGCTTCGATCATCTGAAAAATGATGTGGAAAATATCATCATGAATTATGGTGAACCTTTTTTTGATAGTTCTGCCATTCCATCTTATTATGTGAGTCGCGAAGCAAAAAAACACCTCACGGTTATTTTAAATGGTGACGGTGCAGATGAATTATTTGGTGGGTATCGACGCTATGTTCCCTTTGCTAAATACGATTTTTTAAAACAAACACCTCTCCTGCGAAAAACCGCCGGAATGATCAGCAGCGTATTGCCGCCATCGCACAACAAAAAATCAAAATACAATTTTATATACCGCTTAGCCGCCATGGCCTCTAAGCAGGATCTGGAAATTTACCTCGCTGCAGGTTTAGATATCATCGAAGGATTTGAAAACAATATTATCTCTCCCGGTTACGATTATTTAAAAATGATGAGGGATGATTTTAAAAAAATCACACAATCTTCCATGACCGGTTTACAGAAGATCATGTGCATGGATTTTGACTGCAATTTGTTCAGTGACCTGCTGGTGAAAATGGATATTGCCACAATGGCAAATTCGCTGGAGGGAAGAAGCCCGTTTCTTTGTAAAGATTTGCTGGAATATATTCCGGGGCTTCCGGATAATTATAAAATAAAAGGAACTAATACAAAATATTTATTAAGAACACTTGCAGAAAAATATCTTCCTGCTCCCTTGATACATCAGCCAAAAAGAGGATTTGAAGTGCCACTTCGCAATTGGGTGAACAATGATCTGAAGCCTATGATATCAGATTATTTATCTTCCAAAGATGTATTGTACACACAATTTATTAAACCACATTTTGTACAGGCATTGATGGAAAATAAAGTGAGGATCTCAGAAGAAAAAAGAGCAAAGATTTTATGGACAATTTTCTGCATGGAAGTTTGGTATAAAAAAATTTATCAGCATTCATGAAGATCGCCATTATAGAAAATAACATCCTCGCGACAAATACCATCCGTCGAAAATTAACGGAAACGCTTTTGCAAAAAGGCTATGATGTAACGATACTCACAACAGGAAGTGAAGAAGCCTTAGCGTTAGCAGCGAACAATGGATTTGAAATAATAGATATCAAAGCAAGCACACAGGATCCCAGAGATATTTATACTTACCTGCGCAACTTTTATAAGGAGATGAAAAAATTGTCGCCTGATGTGTGCCTTACCTTTACGATTCGCCCGGCAATTTGGGGAAACATGATTACCAGAATTTTACATGTTCCAACCATTACAAATATTACAGGAATTGGTCCTTTATTCGAAAGAAATAACCTGGCATACCGGGCTGCAAGAACATTATATAAATTCGTTTTAAAAAAAACATACCGGATTTTCTTTCAGAATTACGATGATATGAATTTATTTCTGGACAAAAAATATGCTGATGCAGCCAGAGTGGAACGGATTCCCGGTTCAGGAATTGATCATGAATTGTATAAACCATTACCGTCTACATCTTCATCATTTGAATTTTTATTTATCAGCCGTTTAATAAAAGATAAAGGCATCATTGAATTTATTGAGGCCGCAAGAATAATCAAAAAGACTAAACCTGAAATAATATTTCGTGTAGTGGGTCCGGTGTGGAATCAGAATCTAAAAGATAATCTTATCAGCAGGGAAGAAATTGAATCGTGGCAAAACGAAGGAACCATTATTTATGAAGGAGAAGCAAAAGATGTTCGCCCGATGATCGCAAATTCAACGTGTATAGTATTGCCGTCATATAGGGAAGGAACAAGTAATGTTTTACTGGAAGCATCCAGTATGGAAAGGCCTTGTATTACCTGCAATGTTACAGGTTGCAGGGATATTGTGGAAGATGGCATCACGGGATATTTATGCAAGGTGCAGGATGCAATTGATCTTGCTGAAAAAATGATGCAAATGTATTTGCTTCCCGAATCTGAAAGAATAGAGATGGGGAAAAAAGCACGCCGGAAAGTAATTCGTGAGTATGATAAGCAAATTGTAATAGATGCTTATTTGCGTGCCATTGAAAGTTCAAAATCATTCAAGTGAACAAAGCGACATTATCAATAGATTGGGAAGATTTTGGCCAGTTGTATGGTATGTATCATTTTGATAAAATTACCGAACCCAAATTTGGCGCTATCGAAAGGCAAACAAACATCATGCTCGACATAATGGGAAAAGCAGATGTGAAATCTACTTTTTTTATTCTGGGAATGCTTGCCCAACGGAGACCGCATCTGGTAAAACTTATACAAAGCCAGGGACATGAAATTGCCTTGCATGGAATGAATCATAAAGCCATGTTCACCTTAAACAAGGAGCAAGCCTGGAATGACCTGAAGCAGAGCCATGATATAGTTACACAGATTACTGGTGAAAAAATTTCTGGATACCGTGCACCATTCTTTTCTGTAAATGAAACCAATTTATATGTTTTAGAAATGTTGACAGAACTCGGTATGGAATATGACAGCAGTATTTTTCCCATTCAAATGTCAAGGTATGGAATTGCAGATTTTAATAAGGAAGATGCAGTATACCAATTGCCGAATGGGAAAAATATAGTGGAATTACCATTGAGCGTAGCAACATATTTTAATAGAAAATGGCCGGTTTCCGGAGGTGGATATATACGACTTATGCCTTCCTTTCTGGTAAAAAAAGTTTTTCTTGATTTTGAAAGAAATAATGCCGGCAGTATGTTGTATATGCATCCTTATGAATTTGACAATAAACGAATCAGTGTAGCTTCCAATTATCCGGACCACGCAAAATATTCTTCATTAAAAGTGCTTGCCTTAAATTTGCGCTGGAATATTTTTAGAAATTCTATAAAAAATAAAATTACAACTTTGTTGCAGCAGCACGAGTTTGTAACCTGTAAACAAAAAGCACAGTATGTCAAAGAAAATGGAATCAGTACAAAGTTACTGGGACGCACGGAGTGAACTATTTGGAAACTATTATAAAAAACCCTCCGCATTTGATAGGGTTTTCAGAAAAGGTGTGTATGAAAGACAAGCAGTTGCAGTGGAAGCCTGTAAAAAAATAAAAAATGCTACCGTTCTCGATGTGGGTTCCGGTCCCGGTGTAAATAGTGTGAGCCTTATAAAAAATGCCGGCGCTTCTCATATTTTCGGTGTTGATTTTGCGCAACATATGATCGATTATGCAAATCAAACTGCTAAAGATGAAGGCGTATCTGATAAATGCAATTTTGTTTTAGGCGATGTACTTACTTATGATTTCGGTGGAAAAAGTTTTGATTATGCGTATGCATTAGGTGTATTTGATTATGTTCAGGATGCACAAGCATTATTATCCCGGATGAGTAATTTGTCCAAACATTCTTTTATGGCTTCCTGGCCCGAGGATGGACTTCGGATGGCACTTCGCAGATATAGGTATACCTGCCCTTTATTTCATTATACAGAACAAAAAATAATCGATCTTCATAAGAACGCCGGTATCAGTCGCGATAAACTGGAGATCATTCGCATTGGTGGTGGCTGGGCAACCGTTGCACATAAATAAAACCTATGGTGATTATTGGATATTCTGGTCATGCTTTTGTTTGTTGCAGTATTCTTCAGGCAACAGGTAATCCGGTAAAACATTACTGCGATTTCCAGAAAAAAAACTATAATCCCTTTCAATTAAATTACCTTGGAAATGAACTGGAAGAAAACTCCGTTCTTCAAATGAAGCAATCAGGTTTTTTTATTGGTATTGGTGACAATCAGATCCGTAGAAAAGTGTATCATTCTCTGGAAAAAAATTGTCTTCCCATAAATGCTATTCATCCTTCTGCCATCATAGATGCAACCATAACTATGGCAGAAAATGGTGTGATGATAGCTGCCGGAGTTTGTATCAATGCTTTCACAAAAATTGAAACAGGTGCAATTTGTAATACATCCTCTGTGATTGAACACGAATGTATTGTCGGTGCATTTTCACATATTGGCCCGGGCGCAATTATATGCGGAAATGTAACAATTGGCGAAGGCACATTTATAGGAGCTGGGGCAATCATCCGGCAAAATATTAACATTGGTAAAAATGTAATGATTGGTATGGGAGCCGTGGTTATAAAAAATGTGGCAGATAATGAAACGGTAGTTGGAAATCCCTCAAAAAAATTAATCAAAAATAATTAAGTTGATATGAAGGTATTGGTAACAGGTGGTGCAGGATATATCGGATCTGTGTTGGTAAGACAATTATTGAAAAAAGATTACCAGGTGAGAGTGTTAGACAGTTTAAAATTTGGTGGCGATGCCTTGTATGATGTAATGCTGAACCCAAACTTTGAATTTATGAAAGGCGATGTGCGCAATGCTGATGATATTGATAAAGCGCTTGAAGGTATTGATGGCATTGCACACCTAGCGGCTATTGTAGGCGACCCAGCCTGCAAAAAATTCAGTTTCGAAGCAAATGAAACCAATTGGGATGGATCTGTTT
>JBKJSZ010000251.1:0-2755 GCA_046593675.1 Ferruginibacter sp. | reverse complement strand
TCCGCTATTCAGGTAGACAGTGGTCGCTATGAGCTTACGCAGATTATTGGAACTGATTTTGTAAAATCGCCATCGGCAGGGTCTTATTCTCCCCTGGTAAAAAATGCAGACGGCAGTGCCGCATTTGTAAAATACCTACGTTTATATCCGGGCAATGAACAACGGGAATTTGAAGAAGCCAAAGGCCTGGTGATTAATGATTACCAGATGGTGCTGGAAGAACAGTGGATAAAAGAACTGCGCAAAAAATATCCGGTAAAAGTTAACGAAGCGGTTTTACAATCTTTATTAAAATAAATTTAGAAAAGTTTTCTAACAACATCGGCTACAATATTTGGTTTGCCTAATGTATAATAATGAAGAACCGGAACACCCGCTTTTTTCAATTCCTTAGATTGTTCCAGCAACCATTCTGTACCTAACTCCGCTACCATTTCATCACTCTGGCATTTATTCATTTCATTTGATAACGCAGCGGGTAAATCTATATGAAAAGTTTTTGGCAAAACGGTCATTTGTTTTTTTGTGTACACAGGTTTTAATCCCGGAATAATGGGAACGGTAATTCCAATAGCACGACAGGCTTTCACGAATGAAAAATATTTTTCATTATCAAAAAACATTTGAGTTACAATATAATCTGCACCACCATCCACTTTAAGTTTTAAATATTGCAGGTCTGAATCCATATTCGGTGCTTCAAAATGTTTCTCCGGGTATCCGGCAACACCAATACAGAATTTTGTTTTAGAAGTATTTTTTAAATCCTGCTCCAGGTAAATTCCTGCGTTGAGATTACACACTTGTTTGAGCAGATCTATCGCATACTGATGACCGCCTGGTTCCGGTTCAAATGTAGTTTCATTTTTTGCAGCATCACCCCGTAAAACCAACACATTATCAATTCCTAAATAATGCAGATTGATAAGCGCATCTTCTGTTTCATTTATTCCAAATCCTCCACAGATCAAATGAGGAACCGTATCCACATTATATTTGTTCATGATAGCGGCGCAGATAGATTCTGTTCCGGGGCGTTTTCTTACCACCACCTTTTCAAAAGTATTTGTGGCTGTTTTTTTAAAAACATGTTCACTTCTGTGATACGTAACATTTATAAAGGCAGGTTTAAATTCCATCAATGGATCAAGATGTTGATATAAGCCCTGGATTCCTTTTCCTTTTAACGGTGGTAAAATCTCAAATGATACTAAAGTATCTTTCGCGTCCTTAATATGATCTATAACTTTCATTGTACAATTAAAGGTGTAAATATAGATTGTATTGCTTACAGCAAAAAACCTCGTGGAAGCACGAGGTTTTAAAACACTTATATTAATATATTGTTGTAGAACTATAGAACCCTTCTTCCATCTATAGTTACCGTATTATTGGATGCATCCAGGAATGAACCGCTGATTACTTCACCGTTTAAAGTTCCTATTTGTATAGTGCCCTGATACATTTTACCATTAACAAGAGTTCCTTCCTGATCGTCAGTAGTAGTTGCTCCTGTTTCTCTGCTAATGCCACCCCACATACCACCGGTACGGGATAATAAAATATTAAAAATACCTGTTTCAGGAGCTGTGGTGCTGTAAGTTCCGATATATCCTTCCACCAATGCCGTAGATGTTTCTTTGATGATAGCAAAAACGGCAGACGAATGACCTGGAATGTTAGAGGACATAACTTCTGCATTTGTTCCATCACTATCTACAGAAAACGTAACTGTGGCGGGGGATCCGTTAAAAGTTCCTACAAAGGGTGCAACATATGGTTGACCACCAACCCATGCAATAGAAGATGTTAGGGTGGCGGAAACGCCATCAATTACCAATAAAGCGGTTATATCAGTTCCATTATTGGCAACATTGAATTTAATGGTACCTGTAGAACCGATCACCACACCTTTATATATTCCTTTACTGCTGTTATCATTGGCAGCAAGGCCTTCCGGTGTTTGTGCACACGATGCGCACGTGTATGGGGTTGGTGTGCTGTCCTTTTTACAGGAAGTACTAAAAAATAAAATGGTTACGGAGAAAAGGGTAATAAAGAGTTTCATGTTTTATGAGTTTAAATGTTTTACAAATATGCGAAAAAATATATGTACACAGATACCCTGCAGTTGGTATTTTTATAAAAACCCAAAATTTGATTACTTAAATTTGCATAAACCTACACATTGAGTTTGACGATCTATACAAAAAACCTTGTAAAAATTTACGGTAACCGAACGGTTGTAAATAATGTGTCTTTTCAGGTGAAACAAGGAGAAATTGTTGGGTTATTAGGTCCGAATGGCGCCGGAAAAACAACGTCCTTTTACCAGGTAGTTGGGTTGGTAAAGCCAGATAAAGGAGAAGTTTTTCTAAATGATATTAATATCACCAAACTTCCCATGTATAGGCGTGCGCAGATGGGCATTGGATATTTGCCGCAAGAAGCCAGTGTATTTAGAAAGTTAAGTGTGGAAGATAATATCATGGCAGTTTTGGAAATGCGGGATATAAAAAAAGAATTTCGCAAAGAAAAATTAGAAAGCCTGCTGAACGAATTTCACCTGCAGCATGTAAGAAAAAACAATGGCGATTCTTTAAGCGGTGGGGAACGTCGCAGAACAGAAATTGCACGGGCATTAGCTGTGGATCCTAAATTTATTTTATTGGATGAACCCTTTGCCGGAGTTGATCCTATTGCCGTAGAAGATATTCAGGAAATTATTGCAAAACTCAAATTTAAAAACATCGGT
>JBKJSZ010000211.1:0-2794 GCA_046593675.1 Ferruginibacter sp. | reverse complement strand
TTCAGCCGGAGCTTCTGTTTTATTTTCACCGGCAGCTGCATCATCCAGTTTGGCTTTCAGTCCCGCAAGAACACCTAAATCTCCCAGAGTTGATTTTTCAACTTTACTCTGAATCGTTTTAACAGCTTTCTTCGTGCTTTCCTGTTCTGCTCTTTTCTCTTTCATTTGTATCTGCTTCTCTTCTTCTTTTTCCTGCTCCCATAAACGGGTATGGCTTAATAAGATCCGTTTGTCATTGCGATCGAATTCGATAACCATGAATTGTGCGATTTCATCAGCAGCAATCATTTTCTCGTCTTCTTTCATTAAATGACGGGTTGGTGCATATCCTTCCAAACCATAAGGTAATTGTACAACTGCCCCTTTATCATCTTTCTTAATAACCGTTCCTTCGTGTAGACTTCCTTCACTGAATACAGTTTCCAGGGAATTCCACGGATCTTCTTCAATTTGCTTATGACCCAGTTGCAGTTTCCTGTTTTCTTTATCAATATTCAAAATGATTACATCTATTTCGTGTCCAACTTTTGTGTATTCATTAGGATTGTTGAAACGCTTTAACCAGCTCAGATCACTGATGTGAATCATACCACCAATACCTGTTGATAGTTCTACAAATACACCATAAGGCGTGATGTTCTTCACGGTTCCTTTATGACGGCTGTTTTCAGGGAATCTGTTTTCGATGGTGCTCCATGGATCTTCTGTCATTTGTTTGATAGAAAGACTCATTTTGCGTGTATCCTTATCAAGTGTTACTACTTTAGCTTCGTATTCATCACCTAATTTAAAGAATTCTTTAGCGTTGATCGGCGTGTTTGCCCATGTAATTTCACTTACGTGAACCAAACCTTCTACACCTGGCATAATTTCAAGGAAAGCACCGTAATCTTCAATGTTTACTACTTTACCTTTTACAAATTCACCTTCTTTCAAACTTTCAGCAAGTGTATCCCAAGGATGCGGTGTTAATTGTTTTAAACCAAGGCTGATACGTTTTTTGTCATCATCAAAATCTAATACTACTACGTTTAGTTTCTGATCTAATTTCAATACTTCAGAAGGATGGTTGATACGTCCCCATGAAATATCAGTAATATATAATAAGCCGTCTAATCCACCCAGGTCGAGGAATGCACCAAAGTCAGTGATGTTTTTGATAGTTCCTTCTAATACCTGTCCTTTTTCAAGCTTACCGATGATCTCAGCTCTTTGAGCTTCAATATCGCTTTCAATAAGTGCTTTATGAGAAACAACGGCATTTTTAATGGCTTCGTTGATCTTTACCACTTTGAATTCCATCGTTTTACCAACGAACTGGTCGTAATCTGTTACAGGTTTAACGTCAATCTGGCTACCCGGTAAGAATGTTTCCATTCCAAAAACGTCAACGATCAAACCACCTTTGGTTTTGCTGGTTACTAAACCGGTAACAATTTCACCTGTTTTGTTCACCTCTACAATTCTTTCCCAGGCGCGGGTAATGCGTGCAGATTTACGGCTTAGATTCAGATTACCTTCACGGTCTTCTTTTTCTACTACCATTACTTCTACAATATCACCCACTTTCACACCTCCGGGAATATCACGGAATTCGTTCAGGGAAATTAATCCGTCACTTTTAAAACCGATGTTTACCACCACATCAGTTTTGGTTAATGATTCAACAGTTGCCTGGATCATTTCACCATCATTGATTTGTTTAAAAGTATTGTCGTACACCTTGTCATACTTTGATTTTTCATCAGCAGAATACATGGTGACATTTCTTTTGTCTCTGCTCCAGTCGAAATCATCATGAGCCGTTTCTTTAATCGGTTCTGCAGCAGGAGCAGCAGGAGTTTCTTCTTTGGTTGCATCAAGAGCAGGTGAACCTGAAGCTTCATCCATGTTTACAACAGGTTCGTTTGTTGTAGGAGTTTCTACTTCCATGTTTTCAACAGATTCGTTTGTGGCCGAAGTAGCTTCTT
Organism: Ferruginibacter sp.; assembly: GCA_046593675.1. Classification (GTDB taxonomy): domain Bacteria; phylum Bacteroidota; class Bacteroidia; order Chitinophagales; family Chitinophagaceae; genus Ferruginibacter. Next base: position 824 of record JBKJSZ010000211.1, on the reverse strand, counting down.
CCATTGTGGTAACAGGTTCATTTGGTGTCGCAGTAGCTTCCTCAGCCTGTGCTGAAACCGGCTCCTGTTCATCTGCGTTTAGTTGTTTCTTAATATTAAAAGACATAAAAATTACCCGTTTTTTTTATACGGGTTGCGAAGTTACCAAAATGTAGGGAAAAAAGATACAACTTTCGCACATTTTATACTTTTTGTTATCATGAAAAAATTAATCTATACTTTTTAAAGTTGTATAGAAAAAATGATTTCAAAAAAAAGGCCATCACATTAAGCGATGACCTTTTTTTTTGAAAAATAAATATTTAGAAAATAACAACTCTTCCGGTTGCAATTCTTCTTCCAAAATTATCTGAAAGTTCTACCATGTAAATTCCTTTACTATATCTTCTCATATCAACATCCATTCTTGTATAAGGAACATTGATGGAGTAAGATTTAGTATACACTCTTGCACCTTTTGAATCATAAATATTCAACATTCTAGGTAAAACATTACCATTTGCGCTGGTATATCTAACCTGGAACTGTCCGTTATTAGGACTAGGATAAATAAATACAATATTGCTGGTGCTATCTGAAATGTTAATTACATCAGATTGAGCGGTACAGGTATTCACATCTGAAACCTCTACATAATAATCACCTAAATGATCAATATCAACCACTAATGTACTTCCGGTTGCATTTGGTACAACTTGTCCATTCAAATACCAGGTATAAGTAGCTCCCGGATTTGGAGAAACCGCTGCACTTAAAGTAGTGGTAAGATTAGGTAACAATTTCCTATACGGATTTGCACTAATCTCAATAATTGGTAATGGGTT
>JBKJSZ010000204.1:0-5964 GCA_046593675.1 Ferruginibacter sp. | reverse complement strand
ATTGGCTGAAATATTTCCTCCAATAAAACAACTTCCTTTACTGCTTGGATCAGGTGGATAAAACAATCCTTTTTCTTTTACTGCATCCTGTAAAACTTCCGTAATTACACCGGGCTGTGTAATCACTTGTAAATTCCGTTCATCTATTTTAAGAATTTTATTCATTCTTTCAAATGAAATTACCACACCTCCCACATGCGGCAATGCGCCGCCACTTAAACCCGTACCGGCACCTCGTGGTGTAACCGGTATCAAATGTTCATTGCAATACTTCATGATGGCGCTTATCTCTTGTGCTGAATTGGGGCGAAGTACAACATGGGGATAAAAATGTAAATTCTCCGTTTCGTCACGGCCATACTTTTCCATGTCTTCTAAAGAAGTAAACATATTTTGACTACCCACCACATTTTCAAAAAATGGGATAGCGTCTTTGATCACTTCCTCAATCGCAGCTATAGACATGTGATTTTTTTGGCAAAAGTCGGTAAAATAAAAGTTCTGAGATAAACCGTTTCATTAAAAAGTAGGACAAAGTGACTGGCGATCAACATGATCAGGATAAAAACCATTTTTAATCACATTGAACTCACTCGCTCCACGATATTGATTAAAATTTTTTAAACCCGAAACGGTTGCATCATAACTGAATGTAAAACGGATATTTTTAATTTCAAACCCTATCATTGGAATAAACGCATCTTTCCAACGATGATAGACGCCGGCTATCAAAACTTTTTCACCATCTTCAGTTAATTTATAATTCGCATTCATTCCGAAAACCAACTCTGAAGCCTTGGCCTGATTGGTATAATAAACATTTGGATTCAGGATTACATAATCACTTGCCTTTACCAGGGCATTTACAAAACCTATATGCCGCATGGGAATAGTTCCATCGCCTGCAGGATCATCGAAAAAAGATTCTTTAGGTTTATTAACATGATGAATAGAATAACCCGCATTGATGTAAATATTTTCCTGTGGAAAGTAGGCATAATTTAAACCAGCCTGAATATCTACATAACTTATAGAATTTCTGTCCAGAAAAACGGTAGGAGGATTTTCAAAAAACTGTCCATCAAACTGGTCAGGAAATTTTAAATTGGTAGGATCAATTCTTTTATTAGCCCAACCTATATTAAATCCTGCACTTAGTAAACTACTGTTTCCAAGCATCTGGTGATAGGCAACTGAACCATATATTTTAGTTGATCGTAAACTTCCTGTTCCGGCAACATCACTTAAAATAAATCCACCCAGACCCAGCCATCCTGTTTCAATTTTATCCCTGAACAATTGAAAATCTGCAAAGGCGCTCATTGTTTTATAGGGCACAGACATAATATTGCTGTACTGATTTCTATAATGCACACCAAGCCTGTAATCAGCATTTGGAATAAAACCAGTATTTGCCGGATTGGTGGTGAGAGGTGAATTAAAAAATTGCGAAAAATGAAGATCCTGTGCTTCAGATAAATATGTGGTGATCGTAAATAATATAGTTAATAAATTTTTCATGGATTATCTTATTAAAGTGATATCTCCGGTCTTACGTGCTTTCTGGCCATCGGTAAATTCAACATCCAAAGTATATACATATACGTCCATTGGCTGAACTTTCCCTTTGAATGTACCGTCCCAACCTTGCTTACGATTGTCTGAATGAAAAACCAATTGTCCCCAACGATTGTAAATATTCCAGTTCATTTTTCCAATACCAAATCCTTTGATGGAAATCACAGCATTCTCTCCGTTTTTACCCGGTGTAAATGCATTTGGAACAGCTAAGAGCGGAACAATGAGAATAGGAACGTCACGTCTTGCCGTATCTGAACAACCTGCTTCATTATAAACTATCAGTTCTGCATTATACGTTCTTGTTTCATTATATAAATGAACCGGGTTTTCTAAAGTTGAGCTTTCACCATCACCAAAATTCCACAAATAGCGAACGCCTCGTAAGGAAGTGTTTTGGAATCTCACAGGTGTATTTTCCTGGGGTGGATCTGGCGACCATGTAAAACTTGCAGCCGGTTTTTCAACCACGCGAATGGTAAAATAAGCGGATGTATCTATTTTGTTACAGGTATTGGTGTCTTTGGCAATCAGTCTAACTCTATAAGTACCTATAGGATAAGTATGTGTAGGATTTTCCAGTGTTGAAAAAGTTCCGTCTCCAAATTCCCAGATAAAATCGGTGCCACCTTCTGAGGTATTTGAAAATACGGCATCATAAGGATTACAACCTAATGGATCAGTTAAAAACCTTGCTTTCACAAAAGGGCTTAATCTTACATTTTTAGAAATACTGTCTGGCGCATTACAAAAAATTGTATCCTGAATGTATAGTGTTACTTTATAAGTTCCTGCTACTGCATATGTGTGTGTTCTCGGTGGTATTAAACCTCCAACTTCTCTCGGACTTCCATCTCCAAAATCCCATATAAAGGATGTTGCATTAAAATTACCTGTTGTTGGTCTTGATAAATTATTAAACTGCATGGTCAGACTTTCACAAGGCAATATTTTTTGATAGTTGAAATTAAGGTTGGCCGTATTATTTCCGGTTTTAATGGTGATGTAGGATGTGTCCCTGATATTACACGTTGAACTGTCTTCAGAAATTAAAGTAACAATAAAAAAACCTACTGTATTAAACGTATGTGTAATATTATTGGTGAGTGTAATCTGCTGGGCGGTACCATCACCAAAATTCCAGTAAAATTTCTTTCCCTGGTTAAGTGTATCCCTGAATAATACTTCCAACGGCACACAACCACTTCTTTTATTTATGATACCCGCTATGGAAGATTGAACACCTGATCCTACTCCGGCAAAATTCATTTCAATTTTTACACTCGCCTGGTTACAACCTGAACCTGCATTGTTTCTGCTTGACCATGCTCCGGGTGTTGTTGGAAAGGCAATTCTTCCTCCACAATTAGCACACATCGCCTGGTAGATTACTCCATTTGCATCGAAGCGGCTTGTACCACCATCAACGTGATCCCCAACGCCTCCGGATTGCCCGAAATGAGAACCAAATAATTGCCGAGTAGCATTTCTTTCCAACACAAAAAAGTAAAAATCACTTCCATCCGCTGCCGGAATACTTGGTAATGGATTTACTTCCGGAAGGCCATTGGTTGTTCCGGATGAATAGCCTTGATTATTATTAATGCCACCACCCCAACCGGATACATACACATTCTGGCATCTGTCAACCAGAAATGCGATGGGTGAAATATTAGGTTCTGCTGAGTTGGTTCCGAAAACGGTGGAATACACATAGGCAGAAAGATCGGGTTGCAATTTGCTGATGAATTGTTTTCCCCCTGTATTTACAAAACTTGCATTAACAACTCTCCAGTTTCCGGTAGAAGTTCCCATAATGTAAGGGAAGCCGGCTTTGTCAAATTTTAATCCGTACACAATATCAGCACCTGAAGTACCCTGGTAAGTTGTTTTCAAAACAGAACTTCCATCAGGAGTAAAAATGGTAACAAAACCATCGGTTTCACCACCCTGATAAGTTCCATATATAACAGAAGTTTTATTTCCTGGTAAATTATTACTGGTTGTTCCTCCTCCTACATAAATGTTTCCGTTTATTGGATGTATATCGGTAGAAAAACACGCATCGTCACCTGTACCGCCAAAATAGGAACTGAATATTAGATTATTAAGATTGGTGGTCAATTTCAAAACCACTCCATCCTGCCGACCGCCAAAGGTTGTCTGGAAAGCTCCCGGTGTGGTAGGAAAATTGGTAGATTGGGTACAGGATGCCAATAAAATATTATTATTTGCATCAACAATCACTTCACTTCTTGCATCATCACCATAATTTCTTCTGAGTGATTCCTTGCCGGCAGTACCAACATATTTAGGGCGAATGTTTACACCATCACTTTCAGAACCGACAATTTTTCTGGATCCCAGCAATGCGGTACCGTTGCTATTGAATTTTGTAATAAAAATATCAAAATTTCCACCTGCACCAATGGTTCCGGCAGAGGAAGGAAAATTATCTGAATTCGTTCTTCCGGTTATAATAAGATCTCCCTGAGGATCTACAATCATGCTATGCGGTTGTTCGTTTTTAGAACCTCCCAGGTATGTTGCATAAATACGGCTTCTTCCATCTGCAGAAAATTTAAAGATCGCCACATCATATCCTAAAAGGCTTCCTTCTGTTGTACCACCATTATATGTTGTTTGAAAGGCGCCTGGAGAAACAGGGTAACCTGCACTAAATGCAATACCTGCAGAATAAAAAGTACCATCAGGACCCGGAGTTGCGGAATAACCCCAGTTGTCAGCAGTACTTCCGCTTAAAGTGGAGAATATAATGGTTGGGTCAATAATCAGCACAGAAGTAGCATCATAATTCTTTACATCAAATGTGACTACATTATTTCTTACTATAAATTTACAATCAACGGTAACCGGCTTGCCGAAACTAGTATAATAACTATACGGAGATAATTCTTTTATATCCCCGATTGGCGTTTTTATGACCAGTTCTTTATTTTTCAACATCAATTCGCTTGGACCATCATACTGCATAGCAATCTGTGATGGATTTCCTCCGGGATGAACAATAAAATCGTATTTAAGATTTCCCCCGTCGCTATAATATCGGATGTCTATATTCGGATAAATATTTTCATAGGTTATCGCCTGATATAATTTGCAATCTGAAGCCCATTTGTTGCGATCAGTACCAAAGTAATAATTATTATGAGAAGGAAATGGTTTTTCACTTTTGATGGTTGCGCCCGTTGAACCCAATAATTTCAACTTATACGCAAATGAATGTATTGTAACCGGCTCATTTAAATTAATGCTCTCTTTTTCTGAATGATTGTGACCATGCAATATTCCTGATAACCTTTCAATATCAGAAGCCTTATTCATCATCAGGGTAAATCCATCTTTTTCTAAAAATAAAGCACCGGAATTAAAATCTCCTTTAAATTGTACATTTGGGTGCCACTGCCCTTTGTTTTCTACAAATTCCATTTGAGCAGAAGCTTTTAAACCCACTGCAAGAAGAAAAATGAACAACCATAAAGTGTGAAAGGTATCTCTCCGCCGCATGCCCTTTATATTTATAACAATTTACGTATTAATTACAGTAAAGGACTGCTATGGTTGGGTTGCCGGAGTAGTTTACAGTCTATTTAACTTATTACGGAAACTCATGCAATTTTGCTCGACATTGTTTTGGCCCTTTCCTGTTTCAAACAATTTTTAATGGGCAAATGTTCTGCCAACTGGAAATCGGGATCAGCATCCAGAATATTTTCCACTTCATTCTTAATTATTTCGAGCATGGTTTTATCGGCGATTAAATTGGCGAGCTTGAAATTAAGATCTCCACTTTGTTTTGTTCCGTCAATTTCTCCCGGACCTCTGATCTCCAGATCTTTCTCTGCAATGCGAAACCCATCATTGGTTTCCACCATAATTTTTATTCTTTCAATAGCATCCTGCGATACTTTGTTACCTGTAAGTAATATACAATAGCTCTGTTCTGCCCCACGGCCCACTCTCCCTCGTAGCTGATGCAATTGTGAAAGCCCGAATTTCTCTGCACTTTCTATCACCATCACCGAGGCATTGGGAACATTTACACCTACTTCAATAACGGTTGTACCAACCATGATATGCGTATCATTTGAAACAAAACGTTGCATATTTGTTTCTTTCTGATCAGATTTTTGTTTACCATGAACCATACTGATCCAATATTTAGGTTCCGGGAAAAAAGATTTCACTTCTTCAAATCCCTTCATCAAATTTTCATAGTCCAGTTTGCTGCTTTCCTCAATCAAGGGATATATTATGTAGGCCTGCCTTCCCAGTGTAATTTGTTCTTTAATAAAATCCATAACGGATGGCCGTGCATTTTCGCTGCGATGTATAGTATTGATGGGTTTTCTACCCGGCGGTAAT
>JBKJSZ010000178.1:0-4175 GCA_046593675.1 Ferruginibacter sp. | reverse complement strand
TTTTCGATTCCTTTTTCACCGCTTCCCAAAACCAGAACATTAAATTTTTGTGATGCCTGCATCATTTTATGCAATGCAGGTGCCAGAAGATCGGCCGCTTTTTCCTGTACAAATCTTCCAATGAAAATGAACAAGGGAAGATGGATATCAAAATTATATTCATCACACAATTTTTTCTTATTGAGTTGCTTGCCTTCCTTTTGTGTTTTATAAGAATAGTTATGCATGATATAAGTATCTTTTTCAGGATCCCATACACTAAAATCTATTCCATTGATGATACCTACACATTTTGCCGATTCATTCCGAAATAAATTTTCCAGACCATTTGCATTTTGTTGTAATTCTTCCAGATATCCAGGGCTTACTGTGGTTACGCGGTCAGCACATTTGATTCCGCAGGCTAATGGATTTACGGAATTATCCCATTCCAGTAAACCCCATTTCCAGGTGTCCCATGCAGGAAGAAATGCAGCTTTATCCCAACCCATCCAACCCTGGTATTGTGCATTATGAATCGTTAGAATTGTTTTAATACCGGACAGATGCTGATAAGCAAAACAATTTTTTATCATAAACGGAATAAGTGCTGCGTGATGATCGTGGGAATGAATAATATCCGGATGATGCTGCCATTTGCTCAGCCATTCTGTAACAGATATCTGAAAGGCTAAAAACCGGTCCGTGTCATCATCGTATCCATAAATTTTTTCACGGTCGAGTACACCGTTTATGTCAACACAGTATAAATCGAATCCGAGCTTATTATATTTTTCTTTAATTATGGTGAAATCAAAAAAATTATTTCCCATAGAGAAGCTGCCTTTATGCACCACTTCCCATTCATTATTAAATAAAAAAGCTGTTCTGTACATTGGCATAACCACTTTTGCAATATGCCCTGATTCGCATTGATATTTAGGCAATGCCCCAACTACATCTGCCAGTCCTCCTACCTTTGCCATAGGATAACATTCCGCACTAATATGCAATATTTCCATCCTGAAAATTCTATTTATATTCAATTTAGCAAGTAATTGCTAACAACATGCAAAACAATGTTTAAAACAAACAACTAAGTTTTAGGATGAAATAGTTTGATTTTGTTATTTTCATTTTCTAAACGTTCAATATGCCTGTAAACCCGCAACCTGTTTCTAAACAATCTGCCAAAAATAATATCCCGACTAATTATGGTGCGCTCAGTACTTTAGTGACCGTCTTTTTTTTCTGGGGATTTATTGCGGCAGGGAATTCGGTGTTCATTCCATTCTGTAAACAATATTTCGGACTCGATCAGTTTCAAAGTCAGTTAATAGACTTTGCTTTTTATACTGCGTATTATATAGGCGCATTAACGTTGTTTGCCTATGGTTCTTCAGGAGGCAAAAACCTTGTTGGAAAATGGGGATATAAAAGAAGTATTGTGTATGGTTTATTATTCTCCGCATTAGGTGCGGTGGCCATGATTCTGGCTGTAGCAGGAAACACATTTGCAGGTATGCTCGTTGGATTATTTATGGTTGCCCTGGGATTTTCATTACAACAAACCGCTGCACAACCTTTTGCCATTAACTTAGGAGATCCGGCAACCGGAACCAGCCGGGTGAATCTTGGAGGCGGTATTAATTCATTTGGAACCACTATAGGACCGGTGTTTGTAGCCATTGCATTATTCGGAACAACGGCAGCCATTACAGATGAACAGATAGCATCTTTGAAACTAGGCAAAGTAGTGATCTTATACAGTTGTGTTGGCGCGCTATTTATAGCGGCTGCGGCCTTGTTTTATTTTTCTAAAAAAGTTCCGGATGGTATTTCAATAGAGAAAACGGAAAAAGCAAATAAGGCGTTAAGGTCTTTATTAATTTTATCCTTCTTATTATTCATTTTCTTTTTCCCTGTTTTTAACAGCTATAACTCGACAGAACAAAAAAGCATAGAAGCCAAACAAAAAATGATTGGTTCGGCTGATAAACAGGTTGATTCCCTTATACGGATTGGCATTACTGATGTTACATCAACCCCTATCTCCCATCATTTCTTGAAAGAAAAATCAGGAAATGTTATAGATTTTCAATTGGATTCATTACAGAAAATTCATCCTTCTATCAACAGAAGCGCTATTGAGGAAAACCGCACTTTTATAAAAGTTAACAATGAAGAAATTTCGGATTTAAAGCAACCATTAGAACGGTACAGAATGTATTGGTTATCTGGAGCTTTATGTGTAGTGATTGTTGTCTTACTTTCTTCCTACCTGGCAGCCAATAAAAATCCGGATGGATGGGGAGCGATGCAATACCCGCAATTAGTGTTAGGTATGCTCGCAATATTCATTTATGTAGGTGTGGAAGTGGCTATAGGAAGTAATCTTACAGAACTTTTGAAACAACCTTTATTTGGAAATTTACAGGCTTCTGAAGCAACACCATACGTTGCCATGTATTGGGGAAGTTTAATGATAGGCCGTTGGACAGGTGCTATTTCGGCATTTAACTTTAGTAAACAGACTAAACTTATTTTAAGGATCATTGTACCGCTTGTTGCATTTGCTATTATTATTTTAGTAAATACGATATCAAAATATGATATGCGGGCTTTGTATTATTATGTAATCTGTGTGGTCATTCAAATGGTGGCCTCTTTCATAAGTAATGATAAACCATCCAGAACATTATTAATTTTTGCATCCCTTGGTGTAATTGCCATGATAATAGGAACGCAAACTACCGGCACAACGGCTGTGTATTGCTTTTTAAGTGGTGGATTATGTTGTTCCATCATGTGGCCTTGTATTTTCAATTTATCCATAGCAGGTCTTGGAAAGCATACTACGCAGGGCTCTGCATTTTTAATTATGATGATTTTAGGTGGCGGAATTATTCCTCCACTGCAGGGTAAGCTGGCAGATGTTATCGGCATACATAATTCTTACTGGATTCCGGTTGTATGTTTTGGATATTTAGCCTTCTTTGCTGTTACTGCAAAAAATATATTGATGAAGCAGGGAATTGATTATGATGGAACAGGAGATCAAATTGATCCTTTGATCGCCACTCCCGAAGCCGCATTTACTGACCCTGATGTAAATAAAGTAAAATGAAAAAAGTTGCCCTTGGAATTGATATCGGCGGCACAAATACCAAATTCGGATTGGTAGAAAAAAATGGTGACATTATATTTCAATCATCATTGTCAACCCATGCTTTTTCTGAACCTGCAGATTTATTCAACGCGATTAAATTAAAAATAAAAGATCTTCTGGATCTTGAATTAACGGGAATTGGTATTGGCGCTCCCAATGCAAATTTTGCACGCGGCACCATTGAATATGCGCCTAATCTTTCCTGGCTGGGTATTATTCCCATGGCTGATATGGCTACTGAAATTTTTAATGTGCCCGCATTTATCACCAATGACGCCAATGCTGCTGCCGTTGGTGAAAAAATATATGGCTCTGCAAGGAATATGCAGGATTTTATTATGATCACATTAGGTACAGGTGTTGGTGCCGGTATTTTTGCAAACGGACAATTAATAACCGGTCATAATGGTTTTGCAGGAGAACTTGGTCACGTAACCGTTATTCCAAACGGACGATTACATTCTTCAACAGGCTTGAGAGGATCATTAGAATCCTATGCCAGTGCTACAGGTATTGTAGAAACTGCAAAAGAATTTTTGAAAACCAATTTGGCACCTTCAAAATTGAGAGATATTACTGATGATAAAATCACGAGTAAATTAATTTTTGAAGCAGCCGCTAAAGGCGATCCAATTGCTTTGCAGATCATAGAGTTCACGGCACATATTTTAGGCCTTGCCCTAGCAAATTTTGCTTTATTTTCTGCACCGGAAGCAATCATATTATTCGGAGGCGTAACAAAAGGTGGGAATGAGTACATCGAAAAAGTTAGATCAGAAATGGAAAAACATTTAATTATCGTTTTCCGAAATAGTATAAAGATTATCAGAAGCGAATTGCCGGAATCCAATGCAGCTATTTTGGGAGCAGCCGCATTAATATGGCATCAGGCATAAAAAAAGAGACCGGTTAAGATCTCTTTAATTCTTGTGGTTTCTATATTTTATCTAACTCTAAGAATTAAAGAGATCTTAACCGGTCTCTTTTTTTATGCCTGATGCCATATTAATGCGGCTGCTCGCAAAAT
>JBKJSZ010000003.1:0-2979 GCA_046593675.1 Ferruginibacter sp. | reverse complement strand
CTGAAAAAATATGTGCAGCGATCTGCAACATTTTTGTATTTACACCTTGACCCATTTCCACAGCGCCGGTGCTTATATTAATACTTCCATCCTGGTACACATGCACAAGCGCTCTTGCCTGGTTCATTAGAATTTTAGTAAAAGAAATTCCAAAACAAATGGGCATGAAAGACAAACCCTTTTTTAGAAATTTATTTTTGCTGTTGAATGCTTTTACCTCTGCTTCCATTGATTGGACATTGAAAACTTCCAGTGCTTTATTCCAGCATTCCTTTGCTTCACTTACAACTTTTTGTCCGAAAGGAAATTCATCTCCTGTCTGCAATAAATTTTTCTGCTGAATAACACTTGCCGGAATATTCAATGCATCCGCTGCTTTTGCAATCGCGGATTCAATAACAAACATTCCCTGCGGACCGCCGAATCCTCTGAACGCTGTATTAGGAGGGAGGTTGGTTCTACAACTATAAGCCGTAGCCGTTACATTCGGTATAAAATAACTATTGGTGCAATGAAATAAAGTTCTTTCTAAAACTGCCGGAGAAAGATCGGCAGCAGCACCTGCATTCTGATAGAATGATGCTTCATAAGCAATGATCTTTAAATTTTCATCCAATCCTATTTTATAATCAGAAGTGTAAGGATTTCTTTTTCCTGTCATTCGCATATCATCCATTCTGTTCAAACAAAATTTGACAGGCTTTTTCAAATGATACGTTGCCAGTGCACAAAAGATCGCCCATGGAGTGGCCTGATCTTCTTTGCCGCCAAATCCACCACCCAATCTTGTTACATCAATTTCCAATCTATGCATCGGAACGCCTAATACAGCGGCCATGTGACGTTGTACTGCAGTAGGTCCCTGCGTAGAGGAGTAAACCCTGATATTATTATTTTCTACCGGTAAAGCATAAGCTCCCTGGGTTTCAATATATAAATGTTCCTGGCCATTAGTTTCGGCAATACCTTCAAAAATATATTTACAACCGGCAAATGCCTCATCAGAATTTCCTAAACGAAATGTACGAGGCGGAACAATAAGAGAACCATTTTTTTGGGCAATTCTCGGTTGTGTGATCACGGGAAGCTGCTCCACTTCCATTTTTATTTTTTTTACTGCCGCATCTGCCATCTCCCTGGTTTCGGCCACTACCATTGCTACGGGCATTCCGTTGAAATGCACTTCATGATCGGCAAATAATGGTTCATCCGGAACAATTCCACCAATCTGGTTTTCACCCGGAATATCTTTATAAGTAAATATTCTAACTACGCCTTCCATTGATTCTGCCCCTGACAGATCCAGCGATTTTATTTTTCCATGCGCGAATGGAGAGGCATATATGGCAACAAACAACGTTCCTGCAACCAATGGAATATCATCCAGATAAATGGATTCGCCTCTTGTATGTGTATAACTGTCTATGTTCTGCATTATGCTTCCATTAATTCATTTTCCAGTTCCGGAACCAACGTGATAAAATGTGCTTTTACAAGTTGATTTAATAATAATCTTTTATAATCTGCCGTTCCTCTTGCGTCACTGATTGGGGAAATTTCGCTTTGAATTATAGGTAACAAATTATGTAAAGAATCAATGGACAATTTTTTTCCGATTAAAAATTGACTGCTTTTTGGCAGATAAGCTGGAATTGCGGAAACGCCACCTGCGGCAATACCTGCCGTGGAAATAATTCCTTCGTGTAATTCAACACAGATCGCACTGTTTACACTGGCAATATCTAAATGTGTTCTTTTACAAACTTTTTCAAAATTAAATTGATGATTTTCCGTTGGAAGCTTGAAAGAAATTTTTTCGATGTATTCATTCGGTTTTTTATCCAACAATTTATATCCTTTATACAATTTTCTTAATGGAATAGTACGTTGCTCTATTCCGTTACTGAAATTAATTTGTGCATCTAATGCCAGAAAGAAAATGGAGAAATCACCGATAGGTGACGCATTAATAAAATTGCCCGCAATGGTTGCCATGTTTCGAATTTGTGTAGACGAAACCAGTTTAATATATTTTGGTAATGCAGGAAAATGTTTTTGAAATATACCTGAAGTGGCCATATCAGAAACCGTTGTTGCCGCGCCCATTTCACAAACACCATTATTAACAGTAATTCCTTTAAGATCTTTTTTTAAAAAGACCAGGGAAATATTTTCATCTGTAATAGTATCATGTTGCTGAACATACATATCTGTTCCACCTGCCACAATTTTCGAATCAATGGTTGACAACATACCGTTCGTGCCGAGCTGTTGTAAACGGGATTTGATATGCAAAAAATAAGGTGGAATCAATTTATGCTCAACACAGAAATCAACGGGATCATGCATTTCTTTTCTTTCCATCAAATCATTTATAGAACCGATGGCACGTTCAATAGATTTATATCCCGTACATCTGCAAATATTTCCATTTACAGAATCAATTGCATTCTTATAATTTATTTCTCCATCCGTTAAGCAATACCCGCATAATGAAACGATAAATCCAGGAGTGCAAAATCCACATTGCGTAGCGCCTTCATTTGCAAAAGCCTGTTGTACACCATTCAATTCTTTTTCAAGATTTAAACCTTCAATGGTTACAATATGTTTTTTGTGCGCATTTCCCAGAGGCATGAGGCAACTGGTAGCACTGGAATAAATGAGTGTATCATTAATAATTTCTCCAACTAAAACACTACAGGCTCCACAATCACCTTCGCGGCATCCTATCTTTGTGCCTGTTAACTGCCGATGATAGCGAACAAAATCCAAAACAGTGGTTGCAGGCTTCATCGCCGTTTTTATATGCGTATTATTTAGTATAAATTCCAGCAAAGCAGTTTTTTGTTAAGCGTTAAAGATAAGATAATTGCCCTAATGATAGAAGCATCTGATAATGATTTTAATAACAACGTATATTTTCGTTTAATTGCGCTTTGGGTAATTTGTGAAGCTTTTGCAGGAGGAATATTACAC
>JBKJSZ010000153.1:0-4253 GCA_046593675.1 Ferruginibacter sp. | reverse complement strand
TGCTTCCACAAATCAAACTATAATTTCAGAATTAAATGAAGGTATATATGAGGTAGAATTAACCGTTACGGATGATGATGGTGCTATGTCAACGGATACGGTTTCCATAATGGTCTCTGCTCCTGTTTATGTAAACCAACCACCTGTAGCAAATGGCGGACTTGATAAATCAATCACTATTCCTACCACTTCAGTTATACTAACAGCCATATCGAATGATGCGGATGGATATGTTGTTTCAAATACATGGAGACAAATAAACGGACCAACACAAACTACCATTACAAATCCAAACAGTGTAACTACATCTGTTAGCGGGCTCACAACTGAAGGTAATTATAATTTTGAATTTACTACAACAGATAATAGTGGTGCACAATCACGGGACACAGTTAAAGTAGCTGTTTCAAAATCGAATACCAATAATATACTTCCTATATCAAATGCAGGCAATGATCAACAGTTAAGTGCACCATCGTCTACTACTTCTTTAAGTGGATCAGGAACTGATCCGGATGGCTGGATTGTCGCTTACAAATGGTCAAAAATTAGTGGGCCTTCCGGATCTAAATTTCAAAATGCTTATGAAGGAAATACATCTGTTACCGGATTAAAACCGGGAACGTATACTTTTGCTCTTGCAGTTACAGATAACAGAAGAGGTAACAAAAGAGATACGGTAGTTATCAGAATAATTCCTGCTTTATCAGGAAGATCGGAAGGAACGGATATTGCACGCAATTCAATGGGTGATATTGAATTACCTACATTGACAATGAACATTTGGCCTATGCCTGTTGTTAGTGATATGAATGTTCAGATCAATGGCCTGGAATTATACAGTTCTTTCACTGCTACACTTATAGACGTTACCGGAAATGTAGTTTATAATATGATGGGCAAAGTAACCAATTCAGTGATGCAGATAAATATTCCGGTAAATAATATCCGCAGAGGAACTTATTTCTTAAGGGTATTTTCAAATGGCAAATTCATTAACTCAAAAGTTTTGAAAATGTAAGAATGCTTAGTTCAGTGTTACAACATTGTACTATCTTTAAACAATGATGAGCAACCCGCGATCATCCATTGTAAAAAAAATATTAATATTTGCTGGATTGATGCTGCTCTTGGGTGGAGGCGCTGTATGGTATATTTTCAATGAAAAATTTGAAGATACGGCCACAGTAAAGGCTGAACAATCTAAAAATGCATTGCTCCTGTTAAAGGAATTTCGTTCAGACCTTGCCGTTGCTAATACAAACTACACGGAAAAGATTATATCTGTAGAAGGAATTGTTTCTGAAATAGAAAAAGCCGATACTACATTTAACATTAAAATGATTGATTCTTCAGGTGCTTATTTAATATTTGCATTCCAGTCTACAAATCATAAAGACCTAAAATCTATTAAAGAAGGAGATTTTGTTAAGATAAAAGGTTCGTGCAGCGGCGGAACGTACAGCAAAATTTTGGAGACAGTTTACGTAGCATTCAAAAGATGCGTATTCGAAAAATAACATCATAAAACAAACATCATACAATGAAAAAAACAATCTTATTTGCACTTTTGCTTTCTTCAGCCACATTATTCGCACAAAAGAAAACAACTACTTCCGGTAACATTAATTTTGATGCTACTACCAGTACCGATGCATTACCAAAGGCAGAAAACAAAGCTGCAGTAGCTTCACTTGACCCTAAAACGGGAAAACTTGCATTTGAAGCGATTATTAAAAATTTTGAATTCAGTAATCCAAGAATTCAGGATCATTTTAATGGCAAAGGCTGGATGAATTCTGAAAAATTCCCGACCGCTACTTTTGAAGGAATGATTACTAATTTATCTACGATCAATTTTGCAAAAGAAGGAACGTATGAAGCCGAAGTAGAAGGAACACTAACGTTACATGGTGAAACACAGAAAATAAAATTACCAACCGTAATAACCGTTACGGGTAAAACATTTCATGCCATAGCAGAATTTACCATTAAACTGGAGGATTATAAAGTAGATGGCCCAGCAATTGCAGCGGGTAAAGTTTCTAAAGAGCCCAAAATAACTGTTGATGTAACTTTTAAATAATAATTTTTTAATGGGAGGAGATTTAATTATGCCCGCATATCTACTTTAAATGCAAGACTGAAATAAGAATATGCATCTCCGTTTTCCTGTCCAACAAATGCCCACTCCTGTCCTTTCGTTGGATGATATTGGCTTGCACTTAATGCAGCTTCTGCTACTCCAATACATCCATGATCATTTTCCATTTTAAAGCCATACGTTTTGCCTTTATCCAGATGCTTTCCATGCATATCAAATGCGAGCCATTTACCTGTATCAGATGAATCAACCTCAAGTATTGTCGCTTCAATGGTTGGTCCCCAGGAATTTTCCAGTACATCAAAGTTATGCAGGCTCATTCTTACACGACCTTTGTCGCTTATCATGTTTGGAAAAATTTCAATTGCTTCAAGGTCTCCTTCCAGTTCAGCCATAAATGTTTGTCCTCTGGTGATTTCTTTATTTTCGCCGGGTAAATGCCCGATCCATCCTGTTGAATTATTGATAGTCTGTTGAATTATGGGAAAAGAATTTCCTGTACTTGTTTTCATAGACATGATTTTAAAGTTGATTGAATAAATAAATATATTAGCGAACTACATCTTCCAGATCCACATCATCATCTTCCAATAATGCATCCTGAATTTCAGTAGCTTCTGCGTGACGGCGATCAATTTGTTTGTCTTTGTTTTTATTTATGACCTTCTGCAAAACATCAATACATTCAGTAACCGATGTCTCAAAATAATTACTGTGTTTTTTTACGAAAGGATCATTTCCGGGAACTTCAAGCCTTATTTCACAATAATCACTTTCAGGGTTAGATACCGGTCCTTTATATAGTGTTACATTTGCCCTGATAATTTTATCAGATTTAAGCACCTGTAATTTTTCTTTTATAAAACCCTCGAGACCTTCTCCTGCAGTGAATCCCAATGATTGAATGATTATATCCATACTCCATGTTTATAGGTACGCCTTCTATTTTTATGCCAATGAATACAATCAGTGTTCAACTATTTTTGAAATGAAAATCGAAAAGCTATGAATCAGGTAATCTTATATAAATAATTAAATGATGTTAAGAAAGATTAACAAAACTGTATCAATTATCAATCAACTTTCCATGGTATTGAAATATGTTTGCACCCGAACAAAATATTTTTATGAAAATTAGTAGAATTATAACCGCAATTATCCTCGTAACCACATTAACGATGGGATGCGTTAGTAAAAAAGTTTTAAAAGGCGAACAGGATAAATATAATCAACTGCAGAATCAGTATAGCACATTACAAAATGAACTAAAAAATTGTAATGAAGTTTCTTCTTCCGATGCAAGAAGAAGAACGCAGTTAGAATCTGAAATAGAAAGCCTGAATAAACAAATCAGCTTTTTGAAAGACAATAACAACCAGGCATTGAAACAACTTGAAAACCTTTCTGTTATTTCAAGTTCCCAGGCTGAAAGTATAAAAAAATCTCTTGAAAATATTGGAACGAAAGACGCGTATATAAAAGATCTGCAATCTGCTTTGAGCCGTAAAGATTCACTGAACCTGGCGTTAGTAATGAATCTTAAAGGTGCCATAGGAAATATGGATGATAAAGACATCAATATTAAAGTAGATAAAGGAGTAGTGTATATTGATATTTCTGATAAAATGCTTTTCAAAAGCGGTAATTATGATATAACCGATCGTGCAAAAGAAGTATTAGGAAAAGTTGCGATCGTATTAAAAAATCAACCAGACATCGAATTTATGGTTGAAGGACATACCGATAATGTTGCCTATAACGGAACGCAATTAATGGACAACTGGGATCTTTCAGTTAAGCGAGCAACGTCTGTTGTAAGATTGTTACAAAAACAATATGGTCTGGAACCATCCAGAATGGTAGCAGCCGGACGTGGTGAATTCAAACCTATTGCAGATAATAATACCAATGAAGGTAAAGCTGCAAACAGAAGAACAAGAATTGTAATTTTACCACAGTTAGATCAATTCTTTAAACTTTTGGAGCCTTCGAAATAATATGGATATAAAAGAGAAATGCCAAATAAACAATGGCATTTCTCTTTTTAATATCAATTGTTTTCCATTTCATATTCAATTCGATAGCTATTTATCCACCTTGCTACATGGATGTAAAGAAATGCCACTACAACTCCGATGTCTGGGAGAAA
>JBKJSZ010000380.1:0-6836 GCA_046593675.1 Ferruginibacter sp. | reverse complement strand
GTTTTGTAAGTACTTCTACTACTTTTTCTGATACTTTAAGATAAGACTTTTAAAGTATTCTCCGTGTAAAATTATAAAGGAGTTGAAGGATGGAAATATGACTTTTATCTTTGTATTTATGCATGAATTACAGTAGGTTTGCGGCTCTATAATGAACAACGGTACCATAATAAACCTGGCGAAACGTACCATTAGCATGCAGGCCACTGCTCTTAATGGACTTACCGGATACATTAATGACGAGTTCGTTAATGCGGTCAACAAAATCTCAGAATGTAAAGGAAGATTGGTTATCAGCGGAATTGGTAAAAGTGCCATTATAGCACAAAAAGTAGTGGCTACCATGAATAGTACCGGAACACCGTCACTTTTTATGCATGCCGCAGATGCTATCCACGGTGATTTAGGGATGATACAGGTAGATGATATTGTAATGTTGATCAGCAAAAGTGGCGATAGCCCTGAAATAAAAGTATTGGTTCCCCTGGTAAAAAATTTTGGAAACATTCTGATCGGCATTGCAGGAAATATGCATTCATATCTTGCAGAACACGCTGATATAGTATTAAATACTACCATAGAACAAGAAGCCTGTCCTAATAATTTAGCTCCAACTACCAGCACAACGGCACAAATGGTCATGGGAGACGCACTTGCCGTTTGCCTTATGGAAATAAAAGGTTTTGGATGTGATCAGTTCGCAAAATTCCATCCCGGCGGTTCTCTGGGAAAGAAATTATATATGAGAGTCGCTCATCTTATTACCAGAAATTCGAGACCCTTTGTATCACCTGATGCCTCTGTAAAAAATGTGATTATAGAAATAACAAAAAGCAGATTAGGTGCAGCAGTGGTATTAGATGATTCAGAACAAATAGAGGGAATCATTACGGATGGAGATATTCGCCGAATGTTGGAAAAGGAGGATAATATATCCGCTTTTTCCGCCCGGGACATCATGACGCACAACCCAAAACAAATTGAAAAAGACGAGTTGGCAGCAGGCGCGCTTGAAATAATGCGTACCCATAATATAAACCAGCTGGTGGTAATGCATTTAAATAAGTACGAAGGAATTATTCATCTTCAGGACCTTATTCGCGAAGGCATTATTTAACCGGCAAATAGTTATCAATGAATAAGAACCATTATGTGGCTATCATGGCCGGAGGAATCGGAAGTCGTTTTTGGCCAATGAGCAGAACAGATTACCCTAAACAATTTCTTGATATATTAAATACAGGAAGAACTTTAATACAGGGAACTTACGACCGATTTGCAAAATTCATAGAGGTTGAAAACATTTATGTGGTTACCTCTGATAATTATAAATCTATTGTTCACGAACAGTTACCGGAACTTCCCATAGAAAATATTTTATGTGAGCCATCAAGAAAAAATACGGCGCCGTGTATTGCTTATATTTCTTACAAACTAAATGAGCTTAACCCGGAAGCAAACCTGATCTGTGCACCGGCTGATCATCTGATTACCGATACCGTAAACTTTGAAAAAATATGCAAGGACGCTTTACATTTTACATCACACATAAAAGCACTGGTAACCTTAGGAATTAAACCAACCAATCCGAACACCGGTTATGGCTATATTCAGTTTGAGCAATTTGCTGTAAGTGATAATGTTTATAAGGTTAAAACATTTACAGAAAAACCGGATAAAGAATTAGCAAAAACATTTGTGGCAAGTGGTGATTTTTTATGGAATGCCGGCATATTCGTATGGGAAGTAAAAAACATCATTAAGGCATTTGAAAAACTACTTCCTGAAATGCATGAAGTGTTCGATAATGAAAAAGAAAAATTCAATACGAATAAAGAAGAAGAGGCAATTGATAAAATTTATCCGCAGTGTGTAAATATTTCAATTGATTATGGGATCATGGAAAAGGCAGACAATGTATATGTAATTCCTTCTTCATTTGGTTGGAGCGATCTGGGAACATGGAAAAGCACCTATGATATTATTGAAAAAGATTATCTTGGAAATGCTGTGGCAGGAGACAATGTGATGGTGTTTGATGCTACAAATAATATGGTTCATGCAGATCATAATAAACTGATCGTATTACAGGGATTGGAAGATTTTGTGGTAGTGGATACCAAAGATGTTTTGCTGATCTGTAAAAAAGAAAACGAACAGGAAATCAAACAATTTGTTGCTGAAATAAAACGAAATAAAGGCGATAAATTTATTTAATATTTTAAACGCATGCAAAAATACATATTGATAATATGTTCTTTTTTACTTGCATTACCCTTATTTATTTCAAAAAATATTATTGCGGAAGATAGTTATGATGGCAAGGAAAAATTTGATATTTCTTTGTCCGGGTATAAAAATATTTCTTCTTTAGAAAACTATATTGATAGTATGACACTATCAAAAAAAATTAACGTTCCATCTACTCAATATGCATTGCTTGCTGAAGATATTATTTCCAGGAGATTCTATCATGGCTATTCACATTTTACGTTAAAGGAAAATTGGATAGCAGCCATTTTAGAAAAGATATCAGGTATTGGATTATCTGCTAAAGTGCAGCCGGATGATATTATGACATCCCGGAATGCTGCCTGTTCACAACAAGCCATCATTATGATGGAGATTTTAAAAAATAAAAAAATTCCTTATCGCAAAATAGGGCTGCCACATCATTATGTTTTGGAAGCTAATATAAATAACGACTGGCTTTATCTTGATCCGGATATGGAACCCGAAGCAGTTGATTCCTTAAGAAAGAGATCTCATTGGAAAAGTGATGTGCATCAAATTAAAAATTTTTATCCGGGAAAAAAATCATTGGCGGAATACAGGTTTGGCGATAACAATCATGTAGAGATCGGACCCATTAATGAAAACCCGGCTGGCCGCATAAAAATATTTCAAAATGTAACGGCGTTTTTATCATATACATTTTGGATTTTTCCTTTGTTGTTTCTCTTTATAAAAAGATCTTCAAAATTATAATCACCCTATTAAAATTATTTTCTTGACACCTTCTGTTATAAGTAAACTACCACTTTCAGGAACTACTATTTTTACTACCATGAGTTCTTTGGCTTTAAAATATAATGCCGTAAATCTGGGGCAAGGATTTCCTGATTTTAATATGAATGAACACCTTATAGACCTGGTAAATGCAGCTATGAAAAATGGGCATAATCAATACGTTCATATGAATGGATTGCCTATGCTACGGGAACGAATTGCCGAAAAGATATATTTTTTATATAATTCACTCGTTCATCCTGAAACTGAAATAACAATTACACCGGGCGGAACGTATGCCATTTACTCTGCACTCACTTCTTTTATACATCCCGGAGATGAAGTGATTTATTTTGAACCTGCGTACGATTCCTATTTACCCGGCATTCTGTTGAATGGAGGCATTCCTGTTGCTGTAAAATTGGGGCATCCGGATTATTCTATCAACTGGAATGAAGTTAAGAAAGTTATCAACCAGAAAACAAAAGCGATCATTATTAATTCACCTCATAATCCAACAGGAACTATTTTAAAGGAAGAAGATATTGTTCAATTACAATTATTAGTCAGGGATACCAACATTATCATTATCAGTGATGAAGTGTATGAGCATATTATTTTTGATGATGAAAAACATTTGTCACTCTTGCGTTATCCTGATCTGGCTGCCAGAAGTTTCATATGTTTTTCTTTTGGTAAAGTATATCACTGTACGGGATGGAAATTAGGATATGTGGTGGCTTCCTCATTATTAATGAATGAATTCAGAAAAATACATCAGTTCAATTCTTTCACCTGCAACAGTGCGGTTCAATATGGCTTCGCTGAATTTATTTTACAGCGTGAACATTATCTTGAACTTGGAAAACACATTCAACAAAAACGCGATTATTTCAACAAGCTAATGTCTGCTACAAAATTTCGTGCATTGCCTTCTAAAGGCAGCTATTTCCAATTATTTGATTACAGCAACATCAGTAATGAAGAGGAAAACGATTTTGCCATTCGTCTAACCAAAGAGTATGGTGTTACAACTATTCCTGTTGCTGCTTTTTATACTGATAGAACTGATCATAAATTATTGCGTTTCTGTTTTGTAAAAAAACAGGAAACATTAGATCAGGCTATGGAAAAATTATTAAAAATATAATTAAACATCAAACTGTTGCAAATGATGGTCAAGATGTTTGTATATACTTTTACCCCATTGTTCCGGTGTTAGTTTTCCAAATAAAGGATGTATAGTGTGAGGAATCGCCATGGGGCCATGCTTTATGTTCCGGATTTAGCTTTTGTATTCTGTCTATTATCTCAGAATATGTATCAGATTCAAAAACGTTTTGCATAAAAAAATTATGTTGCTGAAATCTGGTTTAAGTATTTTATGGCCAACTCAAGATCTTCCGGTACATCTATCTTAACAGATGATTCATGCGTAATAACCATCTTTAAACTAATTCCATTTTCAATATAACGCAGGCATTCAATTTTTTCCACACTTTCTAATGGAGATATGGGCCATTCTGTGAATTGCATCAATGCCTTTTTTCTAAATGCATACACACCAATATGTTCATGAAAAAATTTATCAGTTTGTTCGTCTCTGTAATAAGGAATAAAGCTTCTACTGAATAATAAAGAATTATTATTTTTATCCACTACAACTTTTACAACGTTAGGGTTTGCTGCCATATTGATATCTGAAAACGGTTTCATTAAAGAAGCTACCTGCACCGTTTCACCATCTTTCCCTTCAAATGCCTCCAGCAGCGATTTCAATGATGGCCGTGAAATGAACGGTTCATCTCCCTGTACATTTAATATAATTTCAACGTTCATATCTGCAACTGCTTCTGCAATTCGGTCACTTCCACTTTCATGTTCACGTTTGCTCATGATCACCTTTCCACCATTTTTTTTTATCTCATCATAAATGATGGAATGATCTGTTACAACAAATACATCATCAAATAATTCTGTTGCTACCGTATTGTCATATGTATGGCGTATTACCGTTTTGTTTCCCAACAACTGCATTAGTTTATAAGGAAACCTGGTGGAAGCATATCTGGCCGGAATTACTGCAATTTTTTTCATTCGTGGTTAAGTATATCTTGTTCTGGTAAACGCTCTGTTTCATAGCCGCATTGATTACATTGGAAAATATTTTTAACGGAAACGGCATAGTTGGAGAACATCCAGGTAAGTAGGGTTGTGATAAAGTTTCCCGTGCTTTTCTCGGGAACTATTATAAAATTACCGGTTATACATTTAGGACATAATGAATTTGACAAATATTCTGCATCAAATTGCGCTAATGCATTTTTAGCATTTTCGTAATCCAATTCTGATACCACCAATTTTATACTTCCCACGGCATTTGACCATGCCGGATTTACTGTAACTGTATTTTCATCAAATAAGTAACACGGTATACCGGAATTTTCAAACCTTGTTTTTAAAATGTGAGCGCTAAAATAGCTATCGAATCTTCTGATAATAATTGTTTTCATGCTCATTTAAATATAATCCAGATAATTTAAATCCATTCATCATTTCAATTTTACCATCTGTCATATACATGGAATTCAATTTTATCTAAAATTTCATCTATTAAGTTAATGAAATTCAATTTGTTACAAAATAATAATGACAAATATGATAAAAAACTGATAGTACTATGTATTATATAGTACTAAATAAATTTGTAACTTTGATTTATCAATGAGCGTAAAACAATTAAGAAATTAAAATAGATAATCAGAATAAAATAAAACAAATGAAAACGGAAAACAACTCATTATTACAACAGATCTCCACAAAAGAAGTTGAAAATCTAACAAAAGAAGTAAAAGAAACCATTGCTAAAATTCAGCACCCACCAATTACTTTAAGCGCCGCTCAACTTTGGAATATTCAGAAAAACGGCCGTAAGCTAACGTATAAAAGAAGTATCCTTTGGTAAAAAAAGGCTGCTTGATGGTAGCAGCCTTTTATATTATTCCTAATAGCTGGTATTAATTATTCAGCATCAATGGCATGACCAACATCAAAACAGTTTCATTTTCATCCTGTTCAGATGGTTTAATAATACCCGCTTTTGTAGAAGTGCTTAGTTCCATTATAATATCATCGGTGTCAGTTCCATTAAGCATTTCAATTAAGAACTTAGCATTGAAAGCAATCTGAAGGTCTTCTCCATCATACTGGCAACCCATTCTTTCATTTCCTTCAAAACTAAAATCAACATCCTGGGCAGCTAACTGAAGTTCACTTCCGCTGATAGTTAAAGCTACCTGGTTAGTACTCTTATTACTGAAAACACTTACCCGGCGCAATGCACTTTGAAATTCATTTCTGTTGACAGTCATTTTATAAGGATTGTCAACAGGGATAACCACTTTGTAATCAGGAAAACGGGCGTCAATTAATCTACAAACGAGTTCTGTGCCACCATGTTTTACAAACATATGGTTCTTATTATAAGGGATGGTCAGTTCATCTTCATTGTCGGGTAAGGCGCTTTTTAAAAGTGATAAAGGTTTTTTAGGAACAATAAAAGAATCTTTCTGAGGACACCTTACATCTGTTCTGGTGTATCGAACCAACCGATGTGCATCTGTAGCCACAAAGGATAATTCTTTTTTATCCAATTCAAAATATACGCCTGTCATAGCCGGACGCAGGTCATCATTGCTAACAGCAAAAATAGTTTTATTGATAGCGCTAACTAAAGCAGTGGAAGTCATGGTAAATGCATTGGCATCGTCCGGAGTAGGTTCTTTTGGAAAGTTATCCGGATTTTCTCCCATTACTTTATACTTGCC
>JBKJSZ010000304.1:0-3976 GCA_046593675.1 Ferruginibacter sp. | reverse complement strand
AAATATCCCTGGTAATTTACTTTTTCATAACCTTTTATTCCGGAAGGAGCAAATGTGATAAACGTACTGTCTTCCATACTGTTTATTTCAGGCCTGGCTATGGGTACGTTCAAAATTTTATATTCTTTATCATTCAACGCTACCAACGCTTCTTTTCCCTGAATGGAAGATGGAGGAAGTTCCAATGTTGCATAAGGATTGGTGGCATCCAAAAAATACCATTTACCATCTATCTCAACACTCGAGATCATATGATTATCTACAATCGGTAAAGGAATCTCTGAATATTTATAAGGAATATCGCGTGTTCCAATCCAGGTATAATGCCCTTTCAAACCTGCCAGTAATAACATTTGTGTGAGTATGCTGGACATATCTTTACAATCGCCATAACGTTTGGAAAAAACGTCTGCGGCATTACGCGGACGAAATCCTTCCACACCATTTTCAAAAGCAATATACTTAATGGATTGCTGAACCCATTTATAGATCTTCACTGTTTTTTTATAAGGATCTTTTGTGCCTTCCGTTAGTGAGTCAACGAGTTTTTTTAAAGATGGATCTGAATTCTGATTGATCTCTTTTGTGAAAGAAAAATTCCATTTGTACAGATCATCGAGGGAACTCAAAAAATTTTGTTTGCCTGATTTATCATCATAACCGGTTACATATACAATAATATGCGGCATATAATACCTGTCATCCGGTGCGGTGTAATAATCATCAATATTTTTTACATTATTTCTGGTCCATTTGTAAATGGTTTCTTTCTGTTTTTTTTCAACAGTAAACTGAAAAAGGTTATCGAAATCATTTTTTACAATGTAATTGATATAAATTCCATTAGGCACAACAACGGTATAACTTGTTTGGTAAACTGGCATTCCATTAGGCAAAAAGAAGGGTGACAGTAAATGTGCATCTTTATGTAACAAGGTGTAGTCCAGGTGTGCGAAAGAATTTTGTGTAAGAGAAGGAAAATCGAAAACGGATTCCTTGGTATCGCCTAAAAAAACATTTGACTGTTGTGTAGAAGTTGTTTTAATATCTTCCACTTTAATTTTTTTAAAACCATTTTTTACGGGAATTTTAGAATAAGCTTCCAACGACCCCAATTCGCTGTAACCACTATGTGACACCCTGTAACGCGAAACCATTTTACTGTAGTTATCCGTAAGCATCATCATATCTATGTTATACTCACTTTCTGCAACCGGAATTCCATCTTTCTTTTTAAACGTGAGTCGCTTCTCATAATTAGTATACACCACTTCTGCTGTTGGAAAAACGACTTTAATTTCTTCTGGTGTTTGTGAAGTTGCTTCCAATGAAAAACCGGCAAGCAAACTCCATAAAAAATATTTAAACCGCATTTTTTTATTTTACAGATAATATAAAGCCGTGATAATATTCACGTACCGTGAGTTTACCTTTTGCATCATAGAATTTATTTTTACCATGGTTTTCATCATCGTAGAAATAACATTCGCTTTCCGGAGATCCATCCGCATTGTACGTCATAACTTTTCCATGCAGATTTCCAAGTCGGTAATTTTCTTCTTTAAAAATCTTTCCATCAGGAAAATATTGTTTGCACAAACCATTTGAGTATCCATTGATCATACTTCCTTCGGATGAAATATTTCCGTTGGCATAATAAAAATTGTATTTACCATTAATGTTATTTTCTACATATTCAAATGATGCAGATGGTTTTCCATTTTGATAAAACGCATTTACCTTTCCTGAATAAGATTTCAACTTTACAGGTTCCACCATTTTGCCATCTTTACCAGTATACTGGTAACTTATTACGGCACCGTCCACGAAATTTAAAACCAATGCAATTTCACCGTTCTCGCCATAATAAGTATAAGGGCCTTCAATTTCACCGGCAACATACATAATAGTTTTAGCGATTTTTCCATTGCGGCTGTAGGTTTTGTACACGCCATCCAATTCTCCATTTTTATATTTCTCTTCTGTACTTACCTGACCGTTGCTGTAATAATATTTCCAGTCGCCATTCTTTTTACCATACACATAATTGCCTTCTGATCTTATTTTGCCACCATACATATAATTCACCGTCTTACCATTAAAATCATCATTTACTAAATTGGATGTAGATGACACGGTGCCATCAAAGAAATAAGCTTTCTTAGCGCCGTTACTCATGTAATGATTATAAGGTACTTCGCTTAAAACTTTTTCATTGAAGTGACGGAAAGTGAGTGTTCCTTTTCCCGCAATGAATTTATTCTGCTGAATTATTTTTCCGGTAGAATCATATTGTATTGTTCCTTCGTGCCAGCCTTTATGATAAATAAATTCATAATCAGGAATATTTCCCGGATAGAAATACTGAACATAACCATCCAGTTCATCATCCAGGTAATATTCTTTTTTATATACATCACCTGAAACATTGTAATAAATCCAAACCTGTTGTTTGTTACCCTTTACAACCCATCCCTCTTTACTCAGTTGGCCAGTTACAAAATAACTTTTGGAATAACCATCTTCCGTTCCATTTATGTAATTCGTTTCTTTACTCACTTTTCCGTTTGGATAAAAAGATTTTGAAACGCCATGCATTTCTCCATCTTTCCAGTTAGATTCTTCGCTTATAGGACCGGTTCCATAAAATTTCTGATACTTACCTTGTTTATTTCCTTCTTTATCAAAATAACCTTCTGCCGTTTTTAAACCGTTTGCACTGTAAAAAGGAATGGTGGCCGCACCTTTCCTGGTGGTAGTAGAAGAAACCACATTTCCTTTTTTATCGTAAAAGGTGATCTCTCTCAATTTTCCTTTATCATACATGGAACTTGAATACATTATACCATCGTCATCATTGTTAACTGTTTTTCCGTCAAGCTTTTTCTTAACGTAATTTCCAATTGAACTTATCTTTCCATTATTATAATATTCTGTGTATTCACCGGTAACTTCATTGGCTATATAAGTTGTTTTAGAACTTACCGTTCCATTGGTATAATAATTCGTCCAGAGACCTTCGCGTTTACCATCTTTTATGGCACCACTGGCATACAATTCACCTGTTTCATAATAACTTTTAAAAGAACCATTTTCCACATCATTGAGGTAAGCCGTTTCAGTTTTTATTTTTTTGTTTTCATAATATGTTTTTGCAGGTCCATCGAGTTTATCCGCTTTATACATATAGCTGCCGGTAAGTTCGCCTTTGTTATTATAATATTGCTGTTCACCTTCTTTTAAATCGTTTTTGAAAAGGAAAATATTTTTCAGGTTTTCATTAAAATAATAAATGGTTTGTTTCTCTTCCAGTTTTCCGTTTTTATAGGTTTCTTCATACCATTTATTTCCATTGGAGAACCAACCCATGCTGGAGCCTTCATTTTTTCCTTTATTGTAAAACACTTTCGACTTAACAAATCCGTTTTCATAGTATGTTGTCCAAAGGCCTTCTTTTTCGCCGGCTTCATTAAAAGATCCGTCGGCTGATTTTCCACCTTCGGTATTATAGAATTCCCATTTACCTTTTGGAATGGATTCCTTATTCACCATCGCATACTCACCTTTGGCAACAAGCGTATTGTTGCTGTAGATATAGTTGGAAATATTTTTAGCGCGTGCATCAAAATCTAAGATTCTACCCGATCGGATGGTATTAAAATATTCATACGCTTTACCTGCAAATTCAGTAGCGTCTTTTTTATTCTTCCTGTTCCAGCTTTGAATTTCTTTTATATCCACATCAGAAAACATCGTATAGATCAATGGCTGAAAATCATTTTCCTTAAACAGTTTCACAAAAAAAGGAACATAATATTGCATGGCAAATCCCTGGTCATTTTTGGAATACAATAATTTTTCATTCACTACCTGTATCTGCTTGATCATAGGATCTTCAATATCCACTTTCGTTTTATATTTTGAATCGTAAGCCACTTTTGATAAAAGAATATCCTGAATGGAATTAAAACTTTTT
>JBKJSZ010000255.1:0-7242 GCA_046593675.1 Ferruginibacter sp. | reverse complement strand
AAAACCTTCGTTGCTTATTTTTTTTGCCAGTTTATGAAGGACCCGTTGTTTTTCTTTTTCGTTGAGAGTTGTAGAGGTATTTGGATTCCAGAAACCTTCTACCATCGTCTCTACTTTATTAACGTGCTGGCCGCCTTTTCCACCACTCCTTGCGGTTCTGAAACTAATTTCTGAAGAGATATCCGGCATGTATTCAAAAATACTGATAAAAAGCACGAAATTGCAGACATTACCTGCAGGATATGGTTAATATTAACTGCAATAACAATTTTTTAATTTTTGCAAAGCTGAAAAAAGTACAAGTTGGCCGGAATATATTCAACAATCGAATCAAGAAAAGCTGAAGGGAAAAAATCGTTTTCCGTACTCATTGATCCTGATAAAATAAGTGATGATACTTTAAGTGAGATTATTTCCATTTCGAAAGAGGCCTCTGTTGATTATTTTCTATTAGGAGGAAGCCTGGTGATCTCTGATCACTTAACAGAATGTGTTGCCTTTATAAAAAAATCCTGCGACATTCCGGTGATCCTTTTTCCTGGAAGTCCATCGCAAATCTGTAAAAATGCAGATGCGCTTTTATATCTGTCATTAATAAGTGGAAGAAATCCTGAATTACTGATCGGCCAGCATGTAGTATCTGCTCCTGCCGTACGTTTGAGCGGACTTGAAATTATGCCGACAGGTTATATGGTTATTGACGGAGGAGCACCCACTACTGTTTCCTATATTAGTAATGCGTTGCCATTACCTGCAGATAAAAATGATATTGCTATGTGTACGGCAATGGCAGGAGAAATGTTAGGCATGAAACTCATTTATATGGATGCAGGAAGTGGTGCTAAAACACCTATTTCCGAAACTATGATTCGAAAAGTTTCACAACATATTTCCGTTCCATTGATTATTGGTGGCGGAATTATTGATCCGGAAAAAGCATACAGAAATTGTAAAGCGGGTGCCGATATGATCGTTGTTGGAAATGCCATCGAAAAAGACGCTTCTTTAATTCAGGAGTTGTCTGCCGCAGTGCATAGCGTTGGCATTCACCAGCATGGATTATAAACTCATCATTTCTTTAAATTTTACAGCTTGCCTTCTGCTTACTTCAATTTTTTCTCCTCCTTTAAGATCCAGTAATAATCCTCCGTTGAAATAAGGTTCAACTTTATCAATCATACGTAAATTCACAATATGTTTTCTATTAGCACGAAAGAATACTTTTTCATCCAGTCTCTCTTCAAGTGCATTCAATGATTTTAAGATCAACGGCTTGTTTCCTCCAAAAAATACTTTGGCATAATTACCCACGCTTTCAAACAATCTTACTTCATTGAGTTTTACAAACCAGCATCTTTCTCCATCTTTTACAAACACCTGATCATTTTCACCAAGTGTTCCTCTGTACAAACCATTTAATGTTGCTGTTGCTTCTTTTTCTTCTGCGTGATGTAATTTTTGCAGGGCATCAGCCAGACGTTTAGGTTCCACCGGCTTCATTAAATAATCGAGGGCATTTACTTCAAAAGCTTTCAATGCAAATTCATCATACGCTGTGGTAAAAATTACATGAGGCGCTTTTTCCACTTCACATAACATATCAAAACCTGTCTTGCCCGGCATTTGTATATCCAGAAATACAAGATCTGGAGATAGACTTTCAATTTTTTCAATGCCTTCATTTGCATTGGCCGCTTCACCAATTATTTCCACTTCCGGGAAATCCTGTAATAATTTTTTTAATTCATTACGGGCTAAACGTTCGTCATCAATAATGAGAGCTTTGAACATATTATTATAATTTTGACTTGTCAGAAACGGGCATGGTTATTTTTGATTCCACCATTCCGGAATTAATATCATGTATTAAAAAATCAGCTTTTCCCTGGTATAATAAATTGAGTCTGTCCTGTGTACTCTTAATTCCAAATCCGTCATTATTTTCATGCACAGCACCATTTAATTTACCACTGTTTTGAACCGTAAGTTCGAATTGGTTGTTTCTGTAACCGGAGATGATTTTTATAGTTCCGCCTTCTAAATTTTTACTGATCCCATGCTTAATGGCATTTTCCACAAGCGTTTGTAACATCATCGGAGGAATGGGTTGCGTTAATGTATCTACTGAAATATCAAGTTCCACTTTAAGCCTTTCTTCAAAACGCATTTGTTCCAGCGCCAGGTAATCTTTCACAATATCCAACTCTTGTTTTAAAGGAACCGTCTCAAGTTTTTCTGCCTGCATACTGCTTCGCAGGATATTACTCAATTCTGTGATAGCCGTTCTGGCACGTGCAGGGTTTTCGTCTACCAATGCACGAATGCTGTTTAACGCATTAAAAATGAAATGCGGATTGATATGCGCTTTAATGGTTTTTAATTCCAGCGACTTAACCATTGCTTCGAGGCGAAAAGTATCTAATTGCTGTTTTCTGTTACTCTCTACATAATGATAAATAAAATAGATAAGATTCCAGATCAGCATGATCCATAAAGAATTAAAACTGCTAAGAAACAATCGCTCAGATTTTGTGTATTTACGCATCCTGGTTGGATTGTAACGCAGCAGATAATCAATTCCTTCAGAAACCACTCCCATTAAAATGGCAAATAAAATAGTTAAAGCGAGAAAGTAAACGATTTGTGTTTTAAAAGGCTTTGAAAGCACATTCAGGTATCTTATGTTCAACCGCATAATATGTGTGATCAGAATTCCTGCAACACAAGTGCAAATAAGGCTCAACACATATACTTCCGTAACCTTGTCGAATGTGGTTACAAAAAAGATGTTAATGGCAATTACCAGCGACCAGCCCGTAGTTTGGCACCACCAATACCTGGATATATTATTGAACATACAGCTAATTTAAATCGCATTTACTGCTTTCAAAGCGATGTAATGATTAATGGTGAAATGATGTTGTAAATGGATAAATTAAAGATAAAGTTCGGGTAGTTTATCAACTGTTAAGTTTCCACCCTCAACTTTATGAAGTAGATTTACAAATCAGAAAAATGTAATGAGCAATCCTAATCTTAATAGTAATAAAGATTTTTTACAACCAGCGGACAAAGAATTTGAGAACAATATCCGCCCGGCACTTATTGGCGATTTTAGTGGTCAGGAACAGATCATAGAAAATTTATCCATTTTTATAAAAGCATCTAAGTTAAGAGGCGAAGCGTTGGATCACATTTTATTTCATGGGCCTCCAGGTTTAGGTAAAACTACCTTATCAAGAATTGTTGCCAATGAAATGGGAGTGCAGATTAAAGAAACATCGGGTCCGGTTATTGAAAAACCTGGTGATCTCGCAGGATTGTTAACGAGCCTGGAACCTAATGATGTTTTATTTATTGATGAAATTCACCGCCTAAGTAATGTAGTGGAAGAATATTTATATGCAGCAATGGAAGATTACCGCATTGATATTATGATCGACAGCGGGCCTAATGCACGAAGTGTACAACTTTCGTTGAATCCTTTTACTTTAATTGGCGCCACCACCCGAAGTGGTTTATTAACAGCTCCCTTATTATCACGTTTCGGAATAAAATCAAGATTGGAATATTATAACAGCCAGACTTTAAAAAATATTATTGTGAGAAGCTGTGCCATTTTTAAAACAAAAATTACCAGTGACGCAGCAACAGAAATTTCCAGAAGAAGCCGCGGTACACCAAGGATTGCAAACGGATTATTAAGAAGGGTTCGCGATTTTGCACAGGTTCTGGGAAATGGTGTCATCGATATGGCAATAACTGAACATGCTTTAAAGGCACTTAATGTGGATGCACATGGTTTGGATGATATGGACAACCGGATTTTATCGGTGATCATTGAAAAATTCAAAGGTGGCCCTGTCGGTATTACTACTATCGCCACAGCCGTGGGTGAAGAACCAGGAACACTCGAAGAAGTATATGAACCTTTTCTGATTCAGGAAGGTTTTATTATGCGTACCGCAAGAGGAAGGGAAGCCACGGAAAAAGCATACAGGCATATAGGAAAAGTGCCGCCATCAGGCAGCACTCAACACGGTCTTTTTTCTGAAAAATAATTATTCTGATTCCACTAAACGGAAACCATTTCCATGTATGTTCACGATCTCCAGTTTTGGATCTTCTTTTAAGTATTTACGGAGCTTGGCAATGTAAACGTCCATACTTCTTCCATTGAAATAGGTATCACTTCCCCAGATCTTTTTCAAAGCAGCTTCTCTGGGAAGAAGGTCATTCTTATATTCGGCAAGCATTTTTAATAATTCGTTTTCCTTTGGAGAAAGTGTTTGCACTTTACCATTTACGGTTAATTCTCTTAAGCGGGGATTGAAATGATATAGTCCCATATCGAATTCTGCATTCACTTCTTCGCGGTGCATTTCTTCATTTCGTTTCAGAATAGCCTTTATTTTATGTAATAGTACTTCGCTGTCGAAAGGTTTAGTGATATAATCATCCGCACCAAGTTTATATCCCTGAATGATATCATCTTTCATTGTTTTAGCACTCAGAAAAAATAAAGGAACGTCTGGATTGATATCCCTGATTTCCTCTGCAACGGTAAAACCATCCATATTAGGCATCATTACATCCAAAAGGCAAATGTCAAATTTCTCTCGTTGAAATGCTGCCAGCCCCAGGCGTCCATCTCTTTCAAGTATAACATCATAATCATTCAATTCAAGATAATTTTTCAAAACCATTCCCAGGTTGGTATCATCTTCACAAAGGAGTATTTTAGGTTTTACTGTTGTTTCCATAATTTTATTTGTTTGACTCAAAAGAACTTAAAACGTTCATATATATAGCGAATATAATGCCTAAAATTTTGTTAAGCTACCTGTTAGTGAATTGCTTATCAGTGAGTGTAAGCATAAATGAGATGATGTCTTTCTTTTCCTGAGTAGATAAAGAGAGACCATTTTTTAAAGTGGGATCAATATTTATGGGTTGATCTATAAAATGTTTCGGCATATTGTAATAAGCAAGAACCTGTTCCAGTGTTTTAAACATTCCATTGTGCATATATGGCCCGGTTACTCCAATATTTCTTAATCCGGGCGTTTTAAATTTACCTAAATCCTCTTTATTTCCTGTTAATACGAACCGGCCTCCATCATTTAAATCATTACTATCAAACAAGCCAATATTTT
Organism: Ferruginibacter sp.; assembly: GCA_046593675.1. Taxonomy (GTDB): domain Bacteria; phylum Bacteroidota; class Bacteroidia; order Chitinophagales; family Chitinophagaceae; genus Ferruginibacter. The sequence goes on along the minus strand of JBKJSZ010000255.1, from coordinate 2,086 downwards.
TAAAACCGTCATCGGTAAAGTCTTCCATAGAATGGCAACCAAAACATTTTGCTTTACCAATAAATAACTGGCGGCCACTTTCTTCCTGGGCGGTTAATTTTCCAATATTATTGCTCCAGTCGTCGAACTTACTGTCAAGGGTTTCCAGGGTATTTTCATAAGCGGCAAATGATGCAGCAAGTGAAGGAGCATCAGGGTTTTTATGAAACACTTTTTTAAATGCTTTCAGATAAATGGGTGATGCATTCAATCTTTTTACAGCTTCCCCAATGCTCAAACCCATTTCATCCGGATTTTCAATGGGCATCAGAGATTGTTTCTCCAGTGAAGGTGCTCGTCCGTCCCAAAAATAATATGGACGGTTTTTCATATTTAGAACAGATGGTGTATTCCTTTTTGTAAATCGGCCTTCAATTCCTTTTGAAAAAGGAACTGTATCTGCAAAGGCATAAGCGGGGAGATGACAACTGGCGCAACTTACTGACGAATCTTTCGATAATATTTTTTCACTAAACAATTGTTTCCCTAATGCGATCATTCCTTTTTTTTCAGGAGATGAAAACAGGATGCTGCCACTACAAATGATCAGAATAAAAAAAAATGGTATCAGCAGTTTATTCACAATTACAAATTTACAACAAACAGCAGTTAACTCCGCAACAGGTTGTACCTTTCGGCGATAAATTTATTACATGAATAAGGATACATTCAAAGAGAAAATAAACGCCGGCTATGCTTTCAAAGGCGAATGTGTACAAATTGGTGCGGCAGTGCTGGATGGGGAAGTACTTCCGGATGCAAAAATATTTTTGCCTCTGAAAACCATGAATCGTCACGGCCTTATTGCCGGTGCAACAGGAACAGGAAAAACAAAAACGTTGCAGATGATCAGTGAATTTTTAAGCGATGCAAGTATTCCTGTTTTGTTAATGGATATTAAAGGCGACCTCAGTGGTATTGCTGCATCAGGAGCTCTAAATGATAAGCTGACAGAACGATATAATAAATTAAATCTAACATATACACCTGCTACATTCCCATCTGAATTATTGTCTTTATCCGGGAAAGATGGAGTGCGTTTAAAAGCAACGGTGAGTGAATTCGGTCCGGTGTTGTTGAGCAAGATATTAAACCTGAATGATACCCAAGGTGGCCTTGTTGCATTGATCTTTAAATATTGCGATGATAATGCGTTGCCATTATTGGACCTGAAGGATTTTATTAAAATATTGCAATACATTTCTGATGAAGGAAAAACAGAGATTGAAAAATTATACGGAAAGATCTCCACAACTTCCACCGGAACTATTTTAAGAAAAGTAATAGAACTACAACAACAAGGTGCAGATATTTTCTTTGGAGAAAAAAGTTTTGAAGTAGATGATCTGATGCGAATTTCTAAAGATGGGAAAGGAATTATTAATATTCTGCGAGTAGCAGATATTCAGGATAAACCTAAATTGTTTTCCACATTTATGTTACAGATGCTGGCAGAATTATATGCAACATTGCCTGAAGAAGGTGATATGGATAAACCTAAATTCGTTCTTTTTATAGATGAAGCGCATTTGGTTTTTCAGGAAGCTTCCAGTGAATTGTTACAACAAATAGAAACCATCATTAAGCTGATTCGTTCAAAAGGCGTGGGTGTTTTCTTTTGTACACAGAATCCAATGGACATACCCGCATCCGTATTGTCGCAATTAGGATTGAAGATCCAGCATGCTTTACGGGCATTTACCGCTTCTGATAGAAAGTTAATCAAACAAACATCAGAAAACTATCCTGAAACAGAATTTTATAAAACAGAAGATTTGATCACGGCTTTAGGTATTGGGGAAGCTTTAGTAACTATGCTGAATGAAAAAGGAATTCCCACACCATTAGCGCATACCATGCTTTGCTCACCGCGTAGCAGAATGGACGTATTAACTTCAGCAGAAGTTTCTTCCATAAATGAATCTTCTGAACTGGTAAAAAAATATAGTAAAGACATTGATTCGGAAAGTGCCTACGAGATATTGAATGAAAAATTAAAAACGGCTGCAGAAGAATTACCTGAAGAGAAAACGACAGTCTCAAAACA
>JBKJSZ010000125.1:0-12163 GCA_046593675.1 Ferruginibacter sp. | reverse complement strand
TGTAGGGAAAGGACTTCCGGTTATACCACGTGCTTTGGCTGATGCATTACATACTACACCAAGGCCTGCAAGTCCACCTCCTCCGGTACTGAAAGTATGTCCGATATCAAAATTGGAGGTTCCTATTAAACTGGTTATAACAGTTTGACTTTCATTAATTAAAGTTCCTGCAGCATTGTTTCCATTAAACGGATCACTTGCAGCTGAAGTGAAAACGATCAGATCATTATTGGCAATTAAGATCAACCTGATGGAAAGATCATTTTCATATACACCATCAACCCTGTTAACACTAGTTACAATTTTTGCCAGTGTTTGTGCTGTAGTGGGCGTTGCAACACCTGTTGCAGCTACAGCATATTCGCCGGTGCAAGCCACCGCAATTCTATAACTGTATAATTGTGTTCCGCGGCAAGGTCCAGCAGCAACTCTGTTACCTAATGTAAGTTGTTCTGCAGTTTCACACACAAATGGCCTGTCTTTAGCATAATCCCTTCCAAAATAACTGATATAATTTTTTATATTTCCCCTTGAATAGGCATCAATATATGATACACCTTCTGGCGATAAAATCTGGGCAGCAAATCCAAAATATGGATCATAACTGAAACGAATATTCGCAGCAGGATCATCAATGCCCTGTCCGGCAAATGTGTTGATCTCAGGGAATTTATTTGCTAAACCCTGCTCCATAATACTACTTTTCCAAACACGAAATCTTGAAACACCACCATAAGGAGAAGGTAACTCCAGAATAGGTGCAGCATTTCGATTTACAAAACTTTCCTGTGGAAGATTCTGTAAAAAAATTCTGATTTCAGAATTGTTAAGTTCAGTTGTTCTGAATTTCTGAGGCACAATAACTCTTTGCTGATTATCTGAAATTGAACTTTCAGAAACATCCGAAAAGAATTTTTGAGCATTTGCCGATAAACATGTTACACTGACAATCAATGCCAGCAATACTTTGTAAAATTTTTCCATATAAATGTGTAAATTATAAGCTTGTAAATTACTTAAATATTTTGGCTTATAATTAGAACCATCATATTTTTTTCTCATTAAAACTTATTGGCACATAAACTGTATTATTTGTAGATGAATTTGATAACTTTTACAGATAAGGGTTTGTTTTGCAGCATAGGCAATTTTTACATTGATCCGTGGAAACCTGTAGACAAAGCTATTATCACCCATGCACATAGCGACCATGCAAGATGGGGCTCGCAGTTTTACTTATGCCAGCACGATACTCTTCCTTTATTACAACTACGTTTAGGAAATAATAATTATCAGTCAGCTGATTGGAATGAAGCTATATTTATAAATGGCGTAAAAGTTTCATTTCACCCTGCCGGACATATTATCGGATCCGCACAAATCCGTATGGAATATAAAGGGGAAGTTTGGGTGATCAGCGGAGATTATAAAACAGAAGATGATGGTATTTCCACACCATTCATACCTGTAAAATGCAACACATTTGTTACAGAGTCAACTTTTGGACTTCCTATCTACAAATGGGAAAAACAAAAATTGATCTTTGGGAAAATTCAAAACTGGATTAATAGCAATCATGCTCAAAAAAAATGCAGCGTTTTTATCGCTTACAGCCTTGGTAAAGCACAAAGAATTTTAGAGCCACTAACCACTTTGGGAATTCCTGTATTTGTACATGGCGCCGTTTGGAATGTTCATCAGACCTTGTTGAACGCAGGATGGAAATTACCTATCGTACATCGTGTTACACCTGAAACATCTAAGGAAGAATTAAAAGGTGCCATTGTAATCGCTCCTTCAGGTGCTGAATCCAGTGGATGGTTGAGACGATTCCCCGATCCTTCTATTGGTATTTGCAGTGGATGGATGCAGGTACGCGGAAATGTGAGAAGAAAAAATGCAGATGCCGGATTTATTTTAAGTGATCATGCAGACTGGAATGGTTTGCTGGATGCCGTTACCGCAACAGGTGCGGAAAAAGTGTATGCTACTCATGGTTTTCAATCAGCTTTCAGCCGGTATTTAAATGAAAAAGGTATTGAAGCTGCAGAAGTAAAAACCGCTTTTGGTGAAGAGGAAGAATCATTGGAAATGCCAAACGAAGTAGCATGAAACATTTTGCAGAAATGATTTCCATATTGGCAACTAGCACTAAAACAAATGCAAAAATTGAGGCATTGCAATCTTATTTTGAAAATGCATCTTCTGAAGATAAAGTATGGGTGATTGCATTGTTTACCGGCCGCAGACCAAGAAGAACGGTGACAGGTGCTCTACTGGTTCAATGGTGTAGAGAAATTACTGAGCTACCAGACTGGCTCATTGCCGAGAGTTATCATACAGTAGGCGATTTTGCAGAAGTTATTGCGTTATTACTGCCGGAAAAAAATGTTGATGCCACACAAAATTTCTCACTTTATTATTACATGAATGCTTTGATATCACTTGATAAAAAAGAGGACAACATAAAAAAAGATTTCATCACGAATAGTTGGTCTGTGATGACTAAAATGGAAAAATTTGTTTTTAATAAACTCATTACCGGAGGTTTCAGAATTGGTGTTTCGCAAAAAATTATGGTAAACGCATTGGCGAAAACAACGCAGGTTTCTCCTTCCATTATTGCACATAGAATAAGTGGTAAATGGGATCCATCCACCATTACATTTAAGGAATTAATTACAGATGATGGTTCCAGTAAAGATTTTTCAAAACCATTTCCTTTTTATCTGGCTTATGCAGTGGAAGATGTTGCAGATTTACAAGAGCCGGAATTATGGCAGGCTGAATGGAAATGGGATGGTATCCGCGGACAAATAATTAAACGCAACAACGAATTATTTGTCTGGAGCCGGGGCGAAGAACTGATTACAGAAAAATTTCCGGAATATCAGATTCTACAAAATATTTTACCCGATGGAATTGCAATTGACGGAGAGATTATCAGTCTGGGACCGCTAAATGAATTTTTAGATTTTACACCACTTCCTTTTTCAGCTTTACAAACAAGAATAGGAAGAAAAAATATTACAAAAAAACAATTGACGGATGCACCGGTTGGTTTTATCGCTTACGATATTTTAGAATTTGATTACCAGGATATTCGTTCGGAAACACTGGAAAAAAGAAGAGTTATTCTTGAAACTGTAATCCAAACTATTCAACAACCTTTCTTTCATCTTTCCCCGAAAATTAATTTTGATTCCTGGGAAGAACTTAAAAACATTCGCGTGAATTCAAGGGATATCGGCAGTGAAGGAATTATGCTGAAAAGAAAATCTTCAGCCTACCAGGTTGGAAGAAAACGAGGCGACTGGTGGAAATGGAAAATAGATCCGCTCACAATTGATGCCGTAATGATTTATGCACAAAAAGGTTCAGGCAGAAGAAGTAATTTATATACTGATTATACATTCGCCGTAAAGAACGGTGATGAACTGGTTACATTTGCCAAAGCGTACAGTGGCTTAACTGATAAAGAATTTGCACAGATTGATGCTTTTGTAAAAAGAAATTCCATTGAAAAATTTGGGCCGGTCAGAACGGTGAAACCTGAGCTTGTTTTTGAAATTGCATTCGAGGGAATTGCTGCAAGCAACAGGCATAAATCAGGTGTGGCTTTACGTTTTCCAAGAATGAGCCGGTGGCGAAAAGATAAAAAGCCCGACGAGATTAATACACTCGAAGACCTGAAACAATTATTAAAAGTTTATGGCTCATCACGTGCATTGAATAATGAAAAAGAATAAAAAGGATGATATTGGATTTGCGGTGATAAAAGGATGGCTGAAAAAAAATGAGCGGATACCTTTTTCATTCCAGGAAGAAACATGGACAGCCATTGCTGAAAATAATTCCGGATTGGTTAATGCTCCTACTGGTTATGGAAAAACCTATTCTGTTTTCCTAGGATCCATAATTCGCTTCATCAACGAAAATCCCGAACAATATCATAATAAAAAGAATAACGGCGTACAACTCATCTGGATTACACCTCTGCGTTCACTTGCAAAAGATATTGGCAGGGCTATGCAGGAAGCAATTGCAGACATTGGATTGCAATGGAGGGTGGGAATCAGAAATGGCGATACTTCTACAAGTGAAAGACAAAAGCAAATCAGGAATATTCCCGAAATACTGATCATCACTCCGGAAAGTTTACACTTGATGCTGGCGCAGAAAAAATATCCAGAATTATTTTCAACGCTTCGTATTGTCGCCATAGATGAGTGGCATGAATTGTTGGGAAGCAAAAGAGGCGTACAGGTGGAACTCGCCATTTCAAGATTAATAGCAGTTACTAAAAAAAAGAATGTTCATCCATGTAATGTCTGGGGCATTTCGGCCACTATCGGAAACCTGGAAGAAGCAAAAAATGTATTACTGATGCCATCGGGAAACGAAGGACAAATCATCAGCGCATCTTATAAAAAAAATATTGAGATCAACTCAATTTTCCCTGATGAAATTGAAAAATATCCATGGGCCGGGCATCTTGGAATTAAACTCGCAGAAAAAATACTTCCTATTCTTCATCAACATAACACCACGCTTGTTTTTATAAATACGCGTGGCATGAGTGAGCAATGGTATCAGAAATTATTGGTGATAGATCCTTCCCTGGCAGGCGTAATTGCCTTGCATCATGGAAGTATTGAACATGAATTAAGAATCTGGGTGGAAGATGCCATTCATACCGGCATCTTATCTGCAGTGGTGTGCACATCAAGTCTCGATTTAGGAGTTGATTTTCGCCCGGTTGAAACCGTTATACAAGTTGGTTCACCTAAAGGTGTTGCCCGTTTTTTACAGAGAGCGGGAAGAAGCGGTCACCAACCCGGAGCCGTGAGCCGGATTTTTTTTGTGCCCACACACTCACTGGAATTACTGGAAGCAGCAGCATTGAAAGAAGCCATTAAACTTTCTTTTATTGAAAACAGGCAGCCTTTGATATTATGTTATGATGTGCTGATACAATATCTGAGTACACTTGCCGTATCAGAAGGTTTTTACCCTGATGAAATTTTTGAAGAGGTAACGTCTACGCATTGTTTTAAAGAATTATCTAAAGATGATTGGTTGCATTTACTTGATTTCATTACTAACGGAGGGATAGCCTTACAGCAATACGATGATTTTAAAAAAGTAGAAATAATAAATGGTCTTTACAAAATCGAAAATAGAAGGATAGCGATGAGGCATAGAATGCATATTGGAACTATCGTTAGTGATGCCATGCTGAAAGTAAAATTTATTTCCGGAGGATATATTGGTGTAATAGAAGAAACTTTTATAACCCGGCTGAAACCCGGTGATGTATTTACCCTGGCAGGCAGAAATCTGGAATTTATTATGCTGAAAGAAATGACGGCATTGGTAAAAAAAAGCAATGCTACCAAATCAATAGTTCCCAGTTGGGCGGGAGGCAGAATGCCATTAAGCGCCAATCTGGGATTTATGCTCCGGAAAAAGTTAGATGATGCGGCAAATGAAAATTACAAGAGAGAAGATGAACCGGAACTGGCAATACTTGAACCGCTCATGCAATTACAAAAAAAATTATCGCATGTTCCGGTTGCAGATGAATTACTGATAGAACATATTGAAACAAAAGATGGTTTTCATCTTTTTATATATCCCTTCGAAGGAAGATTGGTTCACGAAGCTATGGCTGCTTTACTGGCTTACAGAATTTCACGGATAACGCCTATTAGTTTTTCTTTTGCTATGAATGATTATGGATTTGAATTGTTAAGTGACCAGCCAATACCTGTGGATGATGCAAATGCTTATGAATTATTTTCTGAAGAAAACCTTTTTGAGGATATTAATCAAAGTGTAAATGCAACAGAGATGGCCAGAAGAAAATTTCGTGACATCGCTGTTATTGGCGGATTGATTTTCCAGGGCCGACCCGGCGAACAAATAAAAACAAGGCACCTTCAATCATCTGCATCTTTATTGTTCAATGTATTTTCCGAATATGATCCCGGAAGCTTATTATTGAAACAAGCATACAATGAAGTAATGGATCTTCAGATGGATGAAGTCAGATTAAGGAATATGTTACGCCGAATTCAGAAAAGTACGATCGTAATTAAATACCCTGAACGATTAACTCCCTTTTGTTTTCCTGTAAAAGTGGATTCCATGCGAGAAAATCTTACTTCAGAAAAACTGGAAGACCGGATACGGAAAATGCAGCAACAATTAGACAAATGATCAATACACCAAATGTTTACGCTGCGATGTATAAAGAATAATAAATATAATGGTTAATGCCGCAGAAAAATAAAATCCTCCTCCAGCAAAACTAAAAAATCCAATGAATGCCGCCATTCCAATAAATGGAAGAATCTGGCCTAAGAGATAGTAAGTAAAACCTTGCTTTTTTAATTTACGCATCTGCATCGCACCAACTATACATAGTGTTGCAGCAAGCAAACCGATAATCAACAAAGGAATTCTGTTTTCATAACTCTGTGTAACCAGTTGCTTATAAATAACAGGATCAGGCACAAGGCTTTTTACAAAAGAAGGTGCATCATCAGAATTCATTTTACGCATCATTTCATCACTTTTTTCATAAGTGCTTTTAGCCGTACTGTATTGAAACAAGCTGGAAATGATCTGAAGCCCGCTACCTATGAAAGTGAGTATAGTCAATACATTTAAAGTTGAAGTCAGTTTTGGCTGTTCCATTTCATCCATTTCCAAAAATCCTTTTTGATTTGAATCCATAGTTTTATTTTTTTACAAAGTAAAGATAAAGTTAGGCATCACAAAATGAATATGCATTTCTGCAATTAACTTTATGCTTCATGATCAGATACCTGCAACACACCTTACATAACAATCATTTTCTGCTTACCAATCACCGGTGTATTTACTGGGAAGAACAACGATCCCTGATTTTATCTGACCTTCATTTAGGAAAAGCCGGTCATTTCAGAAAAAGTGGTATCGGAATTCCACAAAATATTTTCCTGGAAGATATGCAACGCTTGCTAACGGAAGTTCAGTTTTTTAAACCGGAAAGACTGATTGTTGTTGGGGATTTTTTTCATAGCACAGATAATAAAGAACACCAGCTTTTTGAAAGATGGAGAAACAGTTTCCATACAGACATACAACTTATAAAAGGCAACCATGATATCCTTCCTTTGAAATGGTATCAGCAAAATGGAATTACCGTACAAAAAACAATGGCAATCGGGGATTTTTCGTTTACACATGATGCAGATTGCAGACCAGCATCAGGTTATTGTTTCACCGGTCATATTCATCCCGGCATAACATTACGTGGAAAAGGAAAACAATCACTCAGGTTTGCCTGTTATTATTTCGGAGAAAAATTTGCGATACTTCCGGCATTTGGAAAATTTACGGGAATATCAAATATTAAACAGGAAGTTGATGCCGATATTTTTATTATTACCGACGATAACGTATTGCCTTTAGTCCTTTGATGAACGTCTTTCCAGTTCTTTTTTTATGAGCGATAATTCCCTGCCGGTTTGCCCAGCTACAGAACTGTTCTCCTGTGCTCTTCTCATTAAATAGGGAATCACATCTTTGATGGGTCCGAAAGGAAGATATTTACTTACACTGCAACCTGCTTTAGCAAGATTGAAAGTAATATTATCACTCATTCCATACAGTTGAGAAAAATGCAGATGCGGATGTGTAAGCGGCAATTCATGGCGTTGCATAAGTTCCGTTGCTGTGAGGTTGCTCTTTTCATTATGCGAAGCAACAATCAATGAAATCTTATCAAGGTGTGTAATACTAAATTCAACAGCAGCATCATAATCATCATCACAACTTTTTTTATCCGGCTGAATGGGAGAAGGATATTGTAAAGCTGCTGCCCGGTTTCTTTCCTTTTCCATATAAGCACCTCTAACCAGTTTTGCCCCGAGAATAAATGCCCTTTCATTAGCTGCAGTATAGCTGTCTTTTAAAAAGGCGAGCCTGTCGTGCCGATATAATTGAATGGTATTAAATATTACTGCTTTGGTTCTGTTAAGTTTGTCCATCATCAGCATGGTTAAGGCATCCACAGGATCTTGTATCCAGCTTTCTTCGGCATCTATTAAAACGCCAACATTTTTTTCAAATGCAGTATCACATATTTTCAAAAGTCGGTTTACTACACGTTGCCATTCATTTCTTTCTGTTTCATTTAAAGAGTCAATAGTAGCTGCATATTTTTTCATCAGCGTTCCTTGTTTTTCATGCATCATTGTATCCAGTTTTTCCAACAAAGAAAAACGTGAAATACCAGTTATCTTAATGCTCATGAAAGGAATATTTGTTTGCGTTGCGGCGTAATTGATTACCTTAATGAATTCTTCTGTGGCATGATCAAAACCTGTTTCACCATCATCGCCGCCTTCTACACCATAATCCAGAATTACCTGAACCTTGTATTGCTGTAATTTGCCGGCAACTTTTGCAGTTTCAAAAAGTGTTTCTCCGCCTACAAATTGTTTGAATATGGTATGGCGAACAATAAAATTAGTAAAAGGTATTTTGTATTTGAAAGCGAAAGGCATCAATGTTAAACCCGTTTTTAATAAAGCCGCATTTCCCATAGTTGAAAAAAGAAAACGTGCTTTTTTTAATTCTTCATCCGTTTTATATTCAAAAGCATAAGCCGTATTATCAAAAGATATCATAAATGATTTTTGGAAAATCGAAATTGAGTAAACATAGAGGATTTACCAAATAAGGTTATACGATTTATTAGAAAATAAAAAAGGTTCGATGCGGTTATCTTTGCAAAAAAAACAATGACAGGCAAAAAAACAAGTGAAAGTTTTACGGTGATGAACGAATTGGTTTTACCAAATGATACAAATGTTTTTGGAAACCTGATGGGTGGAAGACTGATGTACTGGATGGATATTGCCGCAGGAATGGCGGCAGGAAAACATTGCAACGCTCCCAGCATGACGGCATCTGTTGATAATCTATCATTTAAAAACCCGATCAAGCTTGGAAATATTGTGCATATTGAAGCCAAAGTAAGCAGGGCTTTTAATACAAGCATGGAAATTCATTTAAAGGTTTGGGGAGAAGATACACAACAACAATACAGCTATGAAAGCAATGAAGCTTATTTTACTTTTGTAGCATTGGATCCAAACCGTAAACCACGACCTGTACCAGAGCTTATTCCCGAAACGGAAGAAGAAAAAAAAGTATATGCAGGTGCTTTAAGACGACGCCAGATCAGGCTTATACTTGGCGGTAAAATGAAACCCGATGATGCCGATGAATTAAAAGCTTTATTTATGAAAACTGAATAATCATTTATCGGTTTCTGATAATAAATGGTGTTTGCTTTTCAGCATAAAAGTTTTACTCTGTTCAATAGCATCCATTATCATTTCCAGGATTTTTTCTGTGGGTGCATCATAATCAATCTGAAGCGGCGCTTTAATTTTAACAGACAAGGGAACACCTTTCTTTTTGAAACGCAATCCTTTTTTATTAAATGCCCTCCAGTACCCATTTATTACAATAGGAACAACAACGGGCCTTGTTTGTTTAATAATAAAAGCAGTTCCTTTTCGTCCGGGAGCAAAAGGTTTTGTGGTACCCTGCGGAAAAGTGATCACCCAGTTTTTATGTAATGCACGGGTGATTTTTCGGGTATCTGCAGGATCAAGGCCACGCCTTACTTCTCCACCATCCGATCTCCATGTTCTTTTAACGGTAATGGCACCGGCCAAAGTAAATAAACGCGTGAGCCAGTTATTTTTCATAGTTTCTTCTGCCGCTACATATTTTACGCTTGTAAAAGGCCACAAAAGATAAAATGGGCATCCAAGTTTGTTGATACGTCGCCATTTGTAAGCACAGAATATATGAATGAAAGTAATAACATCCGCAAAATAAGTCTGATGGTTACTTACAAATAATACATTTTGTTTGGGTAGGGATTGGAGATTTTCCATACCTGAAATTTTAAGCCGGTTCACAATATTTAAACCGGGATACGTAAAAATTCCCACCAATGCATACACAATTCCCTTGATGAAGGGCCAGTCTCTTATTCTTTCTTTCCATGGAACCATATTCTGTATGAAATTGATTGATTTTACAGATTTAAATAAAAAAATGTTCGGCAATCTATTTTATTATGAGGATAAAAATTATTTGTTAATTAAAATAGATAATTTTGATTTAAATTACTTCCCGGTGCTGCCTAAGCACTACTCATCAATTATAACAAAACTATCAAGTATGCAAAAAAACATTACACAAAACTATTTTACGGGTTTTTGCAAAGTTTTTCTGATGTTATTTGCGACTACTTTTCTTTTCGGAAAAGTATCAGCGCAAGTTTACACAAACGGAAATCTTAGCACCGGAGCTACTTCATCTAATGGTACAGCCGCTCCAACGGGCTTTACATGGAGTGAAGTGCAGACTGGAAACAACACTTTCGGATTTGCAGCCTCAACAACATCAGGTAATATAATTGCTGATGATTTTACTGTTCCTGCGGGTCCTAACTGGACTATTTCTAAGATTACCTTTTACGGTTATCAAACGGGTTATGCAGGTTCTACTTCTCCTTTCACTACAATTCGGGTAAGAATTCATAGCGGAACGGTTACAGGACCGGTGGTTTTTGGTGACATGACTACAAACCGTTTGGCTACTACTACTACTGCATCAATGTACCGTACAGGAGTTACAACTGGTCTTACACGCCAGATCTGGGCAATTGATGCCAATGTTTCAGCTTCCCTACCTCCAGGAACTTATTGGTTAGAATGGCAAACTGATGTTACCGGTAGTGTTGGACATTTCTTACCACCAAGTACAGTTGTTGGAGTAGCAACTTTACCTGGTTACAATGCACAGTTATTCACAGCGGGTGCATGGGGCCCTTTACGCGATGGCACCAATGCCATGGATATGCCTTTCAGTATTACGTATGCAACTACTTTATGCTCAGGTACACCCGCACCTGGAAATACCATATCAACCAGTAATTCGGTTTGCCCAGGTATTAACTTCACATTAAGCCCACAAAATGCCACAAGCGGAACGGGCGTTACCTATCAGTGGCAAAGTTCACCAACAGTTGGTGGAACTTTCACTGACATTCCAGGAGCAATCAATAATACCTATTCAACAAGCATTACAAGTGCAACGGCTTATCAGGTTGTAGTAAATTGTTCTGGAAATATTGGAACTTCTACACCGGTTTTAGTTAATGTGTCACCGGTTACACAATGTTATTGTACACCACCGTCTACGAATTGTAATTTAAGCGATGTAATTTTAAACGTTACCGTTAGCACACTTAATAACAATTCTACATGTAGTACTGCTGGCTATGCAAATTATACGACTTCAGTACCAACAGCAAACCTTGTGGCAGGTGGTTCACACCCAATGTCTGTAAGAGTTGGCCCTGGTGGCACAGAGTATGTGGGTGTTTGGGTAGATTATAATGTTAATGGAATTTTTGAAGCAACTGAATTTCAATTATTAGGTTCAGCAAATGGTGCAACCATTACGAATAGTTTAAATGTTCCTGCATTTGCAACGCCAGGTATTACAAGAATGAGAGTAAGAGTGAGATATAATACTCCATTAAACGGCGCTAATGCATGTTTAGGCTATACTTTTGGGGAAACGGAAGATTACAGTGTAAGAATTGTACCATGTGTTACTGCAGCTATTACTTCACAACCAACCAGCAAAACGGTAAGATGTAACGATGGTACAACATTCAATGTTACGGCTACTGGTTCATTGGTAACCTATCAATGGCAAACAAGAACAAGTGCCAGCTCACCCTGGATGAATATTACCAACGCTGCTCCTTATTCAGGTGCTACAACCAATACATTATCATTAGCAAATATTCCTGCAACATTCAATGGTAACCAATACAGAGTATTATATGCAGGTGCATGTAAAGCGGCTGATTCAAGTAGTGTTGCTACATTAACTGTTGGTCCTTTGGTGGCCACAGCTACACCAACTTCCGGTGCATATTGCCCTGGAGGAGCTCCGGTTATGCTGCAGGTTACCAATCAGGGCGGTCCAGCCAGTACAACAAGTTTCTGCTCAGGAGCTATATCAGTAAATATTCCGGAATTGTACTTACGGCACCAGATACTAAATTATCCGG
>JBKJSZ010000066.1:0-7205 GCA_046593675.1 Ferruginibacter sp. | reverse complement strand
TCTCGTTGCTACTTTGCTTTATAAAATGTATAGGTAATTTATTCTTCCTGTCTGCCGATCATTTTTCCTTCCGGCTTCCAGTTGCTGTTTAATTCTTCAAATTCTTTGATATCGCTTTCTGAAAATTTTTGATTCATGATGGATTTCAGATCGGGTTGTCCTGCATTTATCCATGCAGTGTACCAGAAAGAAGCTATACAAAAAATACTTTGCCTCATGCGGCGTTCTACCATTCCATCTAATTTTTTATTGAAAGCGATAGTAAAAGCGGATGAATATTGGCGAATAACAGTTCCGTTTCTTTCCTCAAAAGAATATTTCTGATCTGCAGGAAAAGCGGCTGATAATTCTCTTTCCATTGATAATACACTGTCACTTGCTTTTGCACTTTCCAGAAAACGATCCCATATAAATTTTCCTGGATCTTTTATGTATTCTGCTTTGCCAATAAAGAAATCAAATTCTTTGGCTGCTAATAACTCCGGAACCCGGCTCTCCCAAAAACCATGTATGCCTTTCTGATTAGTGAGTTGTCCGTTGTGGTTACTGCTGGCATGTAAGGGAACATGTGCATCTGCAATATAATGACCAAGTTCTGCGCTATTTTTTAAAATACGGCTGTAATTTTTATCCCGGAAAGAATACGTAAGCCTTTGAAGCATCACCTGTATATGCCAAGGTACAATGCCATGTGCACGCACAGAATCTTCTCCGAATTTTGCAATGGCATCTTCCCATTTTCTTGGTAGGCCTGGATAAGGATAAGTGCCATAATGATCAATATCCAGATAATGCCTGGGACCTTCATCCTTTACAGCATATCTTCTTTTATCAGGGTCCACACTGTGTTCCGTTATAAAATCAATATTCGGTTTATAAAAAACCATCATTTCCGGCGGCAACAAAAAAACCGAAAAATAATTTATACGCTGATGTCCATAAAAACCCCAGCAAAAGGCGCTGTGGTAAATACAGATACAGCAAAGAGTAAAAAAAAATCTTTTAAAAAAATGCATGGTTAAAGTTAAGGATTAATCGCCTTTTCCGGTTCTTCAGATAAGTCTGTTACACCGCCACTCACTGCAAATTTCATAGTTTGCGCAGAACTGATATTAGATATCGGTCGCACTCTTGTCTTAGGAATGATGTATACATTTCCGGCAACAGAATAAGACATTGGAATATAGACCGCTACATACTCTTCCAGTCCGAAGTCATTCATATGATCTTTGGTAATAAAGCCAAAACGCCATACATCAGTATCATCCACATTGGCCAGCACATTTTGCGTAAACTTCTTTTTATCTCCGGCAAAGGCTTCAAAAAAATCCCTTGTAGTACTGTAAATGTGTTTAACACCCGGCATTTTCTGTAAAGCCCTGTCCATTAAACTAAGTATTCTTCCTGTAATAAAAAAGGAACTCACATATCCTACCACAACTATAAAAATGATGATAATTAAAAATCCAAAACCATAATTCTGTACATGTTTTACACCCTGCTCATCCGTATAACTAAATATCGGAAGCAAATTATCTATTGCTGAAATAACGTACCAGATAGCAAATGCGGTGATGGCAATGGGACCTAAAATCAACATTCCCTGAAAGAAATATTGCAATAAACGTTTAAAATCAAATGTTTTTTTCATACAAAAACTATTAAGGTAAAGGTAGACTAACTAAACGGTTCCTTTCTTTCCTGAAACTTTAAAAAAAATGATAAATGGTAAAAAAAGTTGATGGAAACTTTGGTAACACGTATAGTTTCCATAGTTTTGCCTCCAATTATGACAGAATTCACACCAAAAGAACGGATTAAACTTGCTGCCCATGATTTGGTGATGCAATACAGTGTACGAAGTGTAAGTATGGATGAAATAGCCGCAAAAGTGGGGATGAGTAAAAAAACTTTATACCAGTATTTTAATGACAAAGATGAACTTGTTGAAGCGGTTGTAGAAGATGTTTTATCTAATAATGCTATTAAATGCGATGCAGACCGTAAAAAGGCAAAAGATGCGATTCATGAAGTATTTCTGTCAATGGATATGATGGCAGAAATGTTCCGAACCATGAACCCTTCTCTCATTTTTGATCTTCAGAAATATCATCCAAAATCATTTCAAAAATTTCTTCGCCATAAAAATGAATACGTATACAATATCATTAAAGGAAATATTGAACGTGGTATAAGAGAAGAATTATATCGTTTGGAGATCAATATAGAAATTGTATCCCGCATCAGATTAGAATTGATGTTGTTGCCCTTCAATCCCGAATTTTTAAAATTAATTAAAGCTGATCTGGTACAGGTAGAGAATGAAATCATTACGCATTTCTTATTCGGATTGGTGAATCTAAAAGGCCATAAAATGGTTTTGAAATACCAGGAACAAAGACAAAACAGGAAAAGTTAAGTAAAGAAAATAAATTTCACATGACTATCTCATTCAAAAATACATTGCTGATGATTGGCTGTTTCATTACAGCATCGGTTACCGCTCAAAAAACACATTCCCTGTCGGTAAAACAGGCCGTTGAATTTGCTATGAAAAATTCGGTGCAGGTTAAAAATGCTTTAACTGATATAAATATCCAAAAGCAAACCAACCGGGAAATCACAGCCGCCGCATTACCACAGATTAACGGCAGCCTTTCCGCAACACATTATATTGATATACCCGTTCAATCCATTCCAAATTTTATTGCACCTTCTACTTATCAGGTATTAATAGATCAGGGAGTGAAGGATGGTAACGGCAATGCTATAACGTTGCCAGCAGGTGGTTTTGGAAATTTAGCATTTCCATTCGGTACGCCATGGAATGCAAATGCAGGTGTTGAATTTTCTCAATTACTTTTCGATGGACAGGTTTTTATTGGATTACAGGCAAGAAAAGCCGCAATACAGTTTGTTCAACAACAGGCAGATATTACAAAGGAGCAGATCAATGTTAATGTTCAGAAAATTTACTATCAATTGGTTGTTGGTAACAGGCAAATGACTTCAATTGAGGCAAACATTATTCGGTTTAATAAGTTGCTCAATGACACTAGGGAGATCTACAAAAATGGTTTTGCTGAAAAACTGGATGTTGATAAAGTAAGCGTTCAACTCAATAATTTATCCACTGAAAAAATACGCATACTAAATCAACTGGATGCCGGAAAAGCAGGTTTGAAATTTTTAATGAACATGCCGCAAAAGGATACATTAATTCTTACGGATACACTGAGTGATGAACAACTGAAAGAAAATTTGCTCATGGGCGATTATCAATATACCAACAGGAAGGAATATAAATTATTGGAGTCAGCCAAAAAACTGGGACAATACAATATCAAACGTTACCAGTTAAGTTATTTGCCCACTGTGGCTTTATTCGGAAGTTATTCAAAACAGGCACAACGCCAGGAATTCAATTTCTTTAATAATAGTAGTTGGTTTACCAGTTCAGTAATTGGCTTGAAAATCAGCGTTCCTCTATTTGATGGTTTTGCAAAACAGGCGAGAATCTCCAAAGCAAGATTAGAATTGCAAAAAACACAGAATAATATGCAGCAACTGGAAGCATCTATAGACAATGATGTAACGGTTGCAAGATTGAAGATCAACTCGGCATTGGCTACGGTGGACAACCAGAAAAAAAATATGGAACTCGCTGAACAGGTTTACAACACAACAAAATTAAAATATGAACAAGGCCTTGGCAGTAACCAGGAAATTTATAATGCGCAAACAGAATTGAAAGTTGCGCAGAATAATTATTATGGTGCTTTATATGATGCCATCATTGCTAAAATTGATTTCTTAAAAGCTACAGGAACTTTATAATTACCAAAAACAAAAGGAAAATGAAAACATTCAGTCAGGTCTTATTCATTGCAATGATATTCTTTGCTGCATCTTGTGGAAATAGTAAGAAAGAAAGTAATGCTACTTTAAATGATAAAAAAGCAGAACTCGCAAAGCTGCAGCAGGAAAAAACCAAAACGGAAGAAAAGATAAAAGCATTAGAAGCTGCTATTGCAAAATTGGATACAAATGCTATCAGCACTAAAGTAAAACTGGTAGCCGTTACACCGCTTACAACATCTAGGTTTGAACACTTCATAGATCTTCAGGCAAAAGTAGATGCCGAAAATATTTCTTACATCTCTCCAAGCGGAATGGGTGGACAGGTTAAAGTTGTGTATGTACAGCAAGGGCAGTTTGTTAATAAAGGACAACTATTATTAAAGCTGGATGATAAGGTACAACAACAAAGTATTGTAGCAGCCCGTCAGCAATTAAACGGAATAAGAGTACAATTGTCTTTGGCAAAGAGTGTGTACGAACGCCAGAAAAATCTTTGGGACAAAGGCATCGGAACAGAAGTACAGTTGTTAACCGCAAAAACAAACGTAGAAGGTTTGGAAAGCCAGTTGAAAGCTGCAGGCGAACAAGTACAGGTGGCAGTTGTACAGTCCAATACTTCTAACATTTACAGCGACGTGTCAGGCATTGCCGACATAGTGAATATTCGTGTGGGCGAAACATTTACCGGCATGACATCTTTGGGCCCGCAAATAAAAATCGTAAACAATAGTAAATTAAAAGTTGTATCAAGTGTTCCGGAAAATTATATTTCCAGATTGAAAAAAGGAACTCCCGTTGTTGTGGCTATTTCTGATCTTAATAAAACATTCAACACATCTATTTCTTTAATCAGCCAATCGATTGATCAGACGATGAGAGGATTTATCGCTGAAGCAAAAATACCATCCGACCCCATGCTGAAACCTAACCAGACTGCAGTGATGAAGATCAAAGATTATTCAACTGAAAATGCATTGTTGATCCCAGTAAATGTTTTACAAGCTGATGAAACAAGTAAATATGTGTACATCATGGAAACGGCAAATGGTAAAACTGTTGCACGTAAACGCCAGGTAAATATTGGTGAAGTGTATGCTGATAAAGTAGAAATCAAAACAGGATTGCAGTCAGGAGATCTTTTGGTAACAGAAGGCTATCAGTCTTTGTACGATGGACAATTGATCGGCACTTTAAAATGATCCGTACTTCAACTAATGCTTAAAAGATTTTTATGAATTTTATTAATGGAATAAAAGATAAGTTTAAAGAATTCCGGCCAACGAGTTGGGCTATCGACAACCGAACCGCTATATATATCATTGCCATGTTGATCTCCTTATATGGATTGATGAAATTCAACAACATGCCGAAAGAACAGTTTCCGGATATTGTTGTTCCTACTATCAGCATCAGCACCATTTATGTTGGCAATTCTCCGAAAGATATTGAGAACCTCGTAACACGTCCGATCGAAAAACAACTGAAAGGTATCAGTGGAGCGAAAGTGAAAAAAATTACCAGTACTTCACAAACAGATTTCAGTTTGATAATTGTGGAATTTGATACGGATGTAAAAACGGATCTGGCAAAAACGAAAGTAAAAGATGCAATAGATAAGTCGCGAATTGATCTTCCAACCGATCTTACCTCAGAACCGGATGCACAGGAATTTGCATTCAGTGAAATGCCGATCATGTTTGTGAATGTAAGCGGCGATTATGATGGAATAAAACTCAAACAATATGCAGATAAAATGCAGGATCGTTTCGAGGAATTATCAGAAATCACAAGAGCAGAAATTGTGGGTGCTCCGGAAAGAGAGATACAGGTTAATGTTGATCCTTATAAAATGCAGGGTGCTCGCATCAGCTTTATGGATATTGAAAATGCAATCAACCGGGAGAACAGAGATGTAACAGGCGGATTAATTGAAGTAGGCGATATGAAACGCACTATAAAAGTAAAGGGCCAATTTACCAGTGCAAAAAATCTTGAAAATATAATTGTAAGAAGTAGTGCCCAGGGCGCATCCGTATATCTCCGTGATATCGCTAACTTAAAAGATACCATTAAAGAAAAAGACAGTTATGCTCGCCTTGATGGGAAAAATGTGGTTACTATAAACATCGTAAAACGTGCAGGAGAAAATCTTATTAATGCAGCCGGAAAAGTAAAAAATATTGTGACGCAGATGCAGAAAGATGAAGAGCTACCAAAGGATTTGAAAGTGGTGATAACGGGAGACCAGAGTAAGGCAACGGCAACATCTTTTAATGATCTTGTAAATACAATTATCATCGGATTTGTTTTGGTCATGCTTATTCTGATGTTCTTCATGGGAGTTACCAATGCATTCTTTGTTGCCCTTAGTGTTCCATTAAGTGTATTCGTAGCATTTTTATTTTTACCCATCGCGGATTCTATAATTGGTACCAGTGTTACTCTAAACTTCATTGTTTTATTCGCATTACTTTTTGGTTTAGGAATTATTGTGGATGATGCAATCGTTGTTATTGAAAATACACACCGGATTTATTCAAATGGTAAAGTTCCTATTGTAAAAAGCGCGAAAGAAGCGGCAGGTGAAGTTTTCATTCCGGTGCTTGCAGGTACGGCAACAACGTTAGCGCCATTCTTTCCTTTATTATTCTGGAAAGGCATTATTGGTAAATTCATGATCTATCTGCCTACAATGCTTATTCTTACACTTGCCGCATCTTTAATAGTAGCATTTATATTCAACCCTGTTTTTGCTGTGAGTTTCATGAAGCCTGAAGGCAAAGAATTTGAAGAACCAAAAAAAGAATTATTTAAAAAATGGTGGTGGTGGCTGGCTCTTATTCTTGGAGTTATTTTAAATGTATCAGGATGGCATGGCTTTGGAAATTTTTTGTTCTTCCTGGCTTTACTGGCTATTCTTAACCGTTATATTTTCCGTGATGTAATACATGTTTTCCAAACGAGAGCACTGCCCGGTTTAATGAATCGTTATGAAAAATTGTTACGCTGGGTTTTAAAAGGAACACGTCCTGTTTGGATGCTTGTTGGTTTATTTTTATTATTTCCATTGTCATTGGTTTTATTATTTGCACGGGGAAATAAAACTACTTTCTTTCCGAGTGGCGATCCAAATTTTATTTACGTTTATTTAAAAATGCCAATCGGCACAGATGTAAAAACCACCGACAGTGTTACATATGTACTGGAACAAAGAGTGTATAAAGTATTGGCGGATGAAAAACCAGGAAAGCAAGGAAGCATTGTAGAAAGTGTTATTACAAATGTGGCCAACAGCGCCAACAACCCTCGCAGCAATAACAGGAGCATACAACCTAATTTAGGAC
>JBKJSZ010000367.1:0-3668 GCA_046593675.1 Ferruginibacter sp. | reverse complement strand
GCCAGATGTGATAAATCTTCCATGGCAGATATTAAGATGATGGGAATATGTTTCACGCGATCCATATTCTTTAGTTTTTTGCAAAGGTCTGCGCCGGTAATATCTCCTAAATTATTATCCATTAAAATTAAATCGGGAAGATCTGCTTCGTTTAAAAATGAAAGGAGACAATTATTTTCAGCTTTTACTTCATAGCCAGCATTACCTAAAATTTTTAAGATAATTTCCAGCGTGCTGGTATCATCATCTATCACTAATATTTTATAACGTGGGTTCATTTTTCATGAGGTCAGATACAAGGTCACTCTCATATCCTTTACGCAAAAGCCACGCCCTTATCATTCCTTTTCTTTTAAAACGGTTTTTTTCTTTTGATGTAGAGGATACAATTTGTTCCATCAATGAGATAAGTGTCTGATTATATGCTTCTTCGTCAATGCACTGGAGTGCTTTTTTTATACAATATTCACTGATTCTTTTTTGTTTAAGTTCATACCGGATCTTTACTTTTCCCCAACTTTTCATTCTAAATTTCCCGCCTGCAAATGCCAGAGCATATCTTTCTTCATTCACATAATTTTTTTCAACCAACTCGGAGATCAACGCTTCTGCTTCATCTGCATATAAACCATAGGTATATAGTTTTTCCCTCACTTCCTGTTGGCACCTTTCCTGATAGGCACAATAGGAAGCCGCTTTTTTAAAAGCTTCAACAACTCCTATATTTTTTAAACCTGTTCTCAATTTATTTTTCTATCAAACGGTCAATACAACCAAACTCTTCTTTTAAAACACGATCATAATGATCAGCTAAGGTAAATAATGTAGCAAATTGTGATTGTCCATATTCTACATTCAGGTCCAGATCATACATCATACAACTTAACACAATATCCTGCCCTGTACAACTTAATACCAATGAACTAAGCTTAAAATTTTCTTCCAGTAAAAACTGGTACAAAGGTTTTATTTTAGAAGGATCTTTTGGCAGCTGGCATAAGAATGCATCTCCGGAAACAAAATAATTATCAACGTTATAAAATATTTTTATTTGCTCACCACCTTCTTCAACTTCCCAGTTATTAGTGCCGGCACGTGCCAGTTTTACATTTTTACCCAGCGCTTCTAAAATTGATTCTATGGTTTTGCCTACGCCATAAGGCTCTGCTTCTGAAACAGGTTTTACAGGTAATGATGCTTCAGTGCCACAATTAGGACAATACTTTGTGAGTTCAATATTTTGTTCTGTTATCAGAAAATCACAAGCGGTACACCTGGAAGATATTTTTCCATAATGTGGCTGATATAATTGTAAGGCTGTTCTTAAATAATTTACGGGCAAAGCAAAACCTAAATTGTCTCCTCCTTTAATGATAAATGAATTGACGCCTATGATATCACCCGTGGCATTCACCAAAGGCCCGCCACTGTTGCCTGGATTTATGGCTGCATCGATTTGTATATATTTCAGTCCATTTCTTATTCTGTCCACTTTGCTGATCACACCCTGGGTTGCTGTATAATTCAATCCATAAGGATGTCCTATCGCTAATACTTCATCTCCATCTTTCAATGCTTCATAATTTCCCAGCCATATTTCTCCCAATGTAATATTATCCGGTGGGCGCAGAAAAGCCAGGTCATGTTTTTTATCTATATACCAAACACTGGTGAGTGTTTTAGAAAATAAATGTCCTTTTACACTAACTTCTGCAACACCTTCCACTACGTGGTAATTGGTAACAATCAGATTAAATTCTTTCAGGTAAAATCCTGTACCATTTCCTAATGGTGCAGCAATCTGAATAATGGAAGGCAGATATTTTTCTATGATGTTTTGTGTCAGCATATTAATTTTCAAACTCCAGTTCTGCAAATAGATTTGTAAAACTATGATTGAACTCTAATAAATTTTCATATTTTAATTTAGTTGCCGGAAAGGAAAGTTTAGGAAATTTTAATACCCACACTTTCATAATATGCATGATATCGTCCTCTATATTTTGTGAATTAAACCGTTTGGTATTGACGTCGTAATAAGGATTATCAAAACCCAGGTCTGAAAAATATTGCGCATAATTTATCCGCATGAATATTTTGTACAGATCCATCAAAGGCTTTGGCATACTGTAAGAATAATTACAAAAAGATATAGCATATTCCGGAATTAATTCAGCAATTTCAGGATGTTTATTTTCCTTATACCAGTTTATGTTTTTGTTAGCTGTAAGTATGGCTTCTTTAATGGCCTGGTGCGATTTCGGTTGCCGTATGGAAAATGTGCTTTTACTTTTAAATAAGCTTTTAAAAAAATTTTCCTCGGGATAAGATTTAAATTTTTTTAGTTCTTCAAGCATTAACCTGTTTTTTTCAAATGCAGTGAGGTTATCTTTCTTAAAATAAATATTTTGAATTTTTTCCAGTTCATGCATTAATACACCTTCCGGGGAAATGAGATAATCGATCCTGAAAATCAAGGCAAGCATCATAAAAGAAATAGCACCGGCAAATTTTTCTTTATCAAGGTCTTCCGCTTTTGTGAGCGTTTCTTCCATCCATTTTTGCAGGTAAGAAAATTTCATTTTTTTTATTTCCGTACTCACTTCCTGTATATGTTCTGAATCAGAAATTTGTAGCAGATCAAAATCGTTTATCAAAAGATCATCCTGTTTATCTGAAGTATTGCATAACTCTTTAAAAGCATAATATAATTTGTTGGGATTTGCTGTAGCGATTTCACTATCAAACTGCATCACCAGTTTTTTTTCATTTAAAGAAAATCTACTGTAGAATAATAAATAATTCTGCTCTAGTAAACGTCTCATAACCGGAACAGAGTGATGCGGCATTTCAGCAAGCGTTGCACGTGCATACATATGCAGCTGATCACCACTTCCTCTGATAACTTTCGAACCCTGAAATATTTCAAAAGTAAAACCTGATGATGTTCTGTTAAAAACCACATTATTTTCCGCATCATCTTGCAGGTATTTAAAAAATTTCTCAATGCTGTCAAGAAACTTTTTTTCCTTAAAAAGTATTTCTGACTCTTTCCAAAAATTACCCTGTTGTATGGTTTTGTTATTATCGGAATATCTGCCTACCGGAATATCGGGAACAGGTTTTTGTTGTTTCTTATTTATTTTAAACAATCTTCCGAACATGTAATCAATTGATTCCTGAATTTAATTCACTTATTTGCAAACTTCCTGCAAAACATACGCCTTATTAAATTAATACCCGATTTTCTGATTACCCAATTATTAATGAAGCATTTCGAAATAAATAAACTTTCCTGAATATCTCCAATATTTTATCTTTGGCTCTCATTAAAAGAAACTTATGAAGTTTATCGTTTCCTCTTCCGGATTATTAAAGCAGTTGCAACAGATCAGTGGTGTTATTAATGCCAATACTGTTTTACCAATTCTGGAAGATTACTTGTTCGAGATAGAAAAAAATAAGTTAACCGTTGTAGCCACAGATTTAGAAACGGTGATGAAAATTCATATGGAAATTGAAGCCAAAGACAGCGGAAAAGTGTGTATTCCTGCCCGAATTCTGATGGACTCACTCAAAAATATTCCGGAGCAGCCTCTTACTTTTAGTATAGATAAAAATTTCGGTGTCGAAATAACGAGCAGCAATGGCAAGTATAAAGTAATGGG
>JBKJSZ010000338.1:0-4965 GCA_046593675.1 Ferruginibacter sp. | reverse complement strand
TTTGGAAGCATCGTATATAATTTTTTCTGCGTTTTGCTTCTGCGGCTGCTTTACCAATTTCAGAATGAATTTTTTTATATGTGACCGCAAATAAATCAGTAAAAAAAAATACACGATCACCAAAATAAAATTAACCAGAATACCACTTACAAAATCTACGATGGCAAGTCCGAATTTACCCGCATTCTCTCCTGATGAAGATTCCTGTTTTTTTATAATGGCCTGTTGTGTTTCTTTATTAATTCCAAGGCTTTTGTTAGCGAAATCTTTAATGCGGTCGCCCAGTTTAATTAGTTGTTGCTGAAGCTTAGCGGTATCCTCTGCGAAGTTTCCGATTTGCCAGCTTACCAACCAGGTAATACCTGCTATGGCCGTTAAAATGATCAGCACACAAATGATAATGGCTAAAACCCGGTTCACGCCTCTCGCTTCTAATTTTTTTATAAGCGGAAGAAATAACATAGAAAGAATTCCTGCTAAAGCTATAGGCACAAAAAACTCTTTGGAGAAATATAAACCAGCGATAAAAAGGAACAAAAAAAATAGTACAGCAATGCTGCGGTTCAACAAACCTGAATTCATGAGAATGGTTTTATTAAAGTTACCAAATTCAAAGCCATGATTTCAATTATGCGTTTGTTGCATGAAGTCTATCTTTGATAAAAGTTTTATTTTGGAACTGAGTAACAGAAAAGCTTATCACGATTATTTTTTTGAAGATACCTATACGGCCGGCATAGTATTAAGCGGAACGGAAATAAAGTCTTTGCGTTCTGGTAAAGCCAGTTTTAACGACAGCTATTGTATTTTTCATAAAGGAGAAATGTATGTAAAAAGTTTACACATTTCAGAATATGCATTTGGAACGTATACGAACCATGAACCGCTGCAGGAAAGAAAATTATTATTAACCAAAAGAGAACTTCGTAAGCTGGAAGGAAAAATAAAAGAAAAAGGATACAGCATTATTCCGCTGCGCATTTTTATAAATGAAAACGGTTTGGCCAAAATGGATATTGGCTTAGGGAAAGGAAAGAAAAATTACGACAAAAGGGAAACTATTAAAACCCGTGAATCGGAAAGAAATGTAAAACGGCAATATGGGATATAAAAATTATAAATTTTAAATTATAAGAAAGATCATTGTTTTAAATGTTGAGTTTTAAATGTTGAATGAAAAGAAGTACTTAATAAGTTATGTTCAATCACTCATAACGATATTGATGAATACCGATATAAAAAAAAAATTATACTTTCCTGTATTTGATTTGATAGCAACTTATAATTATTATTTACTGGTTGCTTGAATTTAAAATTCAACATCCAAAATTTATAATTTCTAACATTCACTTAAGCTGATCGGAATATGCATGGCCAGTCCTCCATCTGCAGTTTCCTTGTATTTACTATTCATATCTAAGGCAGTATCCCACATAGTTATTATAACACCATCTAAACTCACTTTTGCAAAATCAGGCGTACTTTGTAAAGCGAGCTGACTTGCCGTTATAGCTTTTATAGCTCCCATAGTATTTCTTTCTATACAGGGAATTTGTACGAGGCCGGCAATCGGATCGCATGTCATACCCAGGTGGTGTTCCATCGCAATTTCGGCGGCCATTAAAGACTGACGTTGAGTTCCTCCAAGGCATTCAGTTAATGCAGCGGCAGCCATTGCACTGCTTACACCAATTTCCGCCTGGCAACCGCCCATTGCAGCTGATATAGTTGCCCCTTTTTTAAATATACTTCCTACTTCTGCCGCCGTTAATAAAAATTGCAAAATTTTATCTTCCTTATCTCCATCACAGAATAAAATAAAATATTGCAATACTGCAGGTATTACGCCTGCCGCTCCGTTGGTAGGTGCAGTAACCACTCTGCCAAATGATGCATTTTCTTCATTCACTGCTAATGCAAAACAACTTACCCAATCTAAAATATAATTGAATTGATGTCCGCCACTTTTAATGGCATCCGTCCAACCAGTATAATCCGAATATATTTTATCTTTTAATAATTTTTTATTTAAATCAAAAGCACGGCGCTTAACTTCTAATCCTCCGGGTAAAATTCCTTCCGTATGAGCACCTCGGTAAATACATTCACTCATTACTTTCCAGATATGGAGTAAACCGTTTTTTGTTTCCTCATTACTTCTCCATGCATGTTCATTTTCCAAAACAATTTCAGAAATATTCATTCCTGTTTTGCGGCACCAGTGTAATAATTCATCTGCTGTATTAATAGGAAAAGGAAGATCAACGTTTTGAGTATGCTCCGGTTCTCCTTCTTTTTTTACAAAACCTCCGCCTATGGAATAATATGTTTCTGCTATGTTATCTCCATTAGATAAAGCGGCTAAAAAGGTTAAAGCATTTGGGTGAAAGGGAAGTGATTCAGTGTATAAAAATTCCAGGTCATCAGAAGGTGTAAATTCTATTTCATGTTTTCCGCCGAGCACCAAACGGTTCATTGATTTGATATCCCTGATTTTTGATTGAATAGCATTTACATCAAACGTTACAGGATCATCACCCGACAAACCTAACATAACAGCGATATCCGTTCCATGCCCAACCCCGGTTTTTGCCAGAGAACCATATAATAAAACTTCCACTGAATGTACTAGTTGTAAAATTTCTTTTTGCTCCAGGGATTTTGTAAACAATTGTGCAGCCCGCCATGGGCCTAAAGTATGACTGCTACTCGGACCAATTCCGATCTTAAACATATCAAACGCCGAGATTGATTCGTGGCTCAAAAGTTTAAATTTAATTATTGAACATCCCGTAACGTGATATCAAATTTCAAATACGAATCAGCTGGTATAAGAACGCCTCCGCTTCCATCTGTTATAGCACGGGAACCATAACCCAATGATGGAGGAATGTATAAAGTAATTATGCCGCCGGGTTTTATTAATGGTAATGCAATCTGCCATCCTTTAATCAATTCCCCCAATGTAAAGGAAGCGCCGTTGGTAGTGTTATTGAAATCAAATCTGGAACCATTGAACAATTTCCCTTCGTAATTTACCCGCACGATAGAACACACACCTGCTAAAGTGCCTGCACCGGGAGTTGTAATCTGGTAAAATAAACCGCTCGGATGTTGAACGGCGGTAATACTATTGGAACTAATGTAATTCTGCAAATAGGCTATTTCTGCAGAAGTGGCAACTTCTGTTGGTGTACTATATGTACAACCTCCGGGTGTAGATTTGTTACAACTAAAAAATAAAATTGCAAAGCAAATACATAACAATGCTGAAATTAATTTTGAAAATTTAAATCTGATCATTAGGGGATCTTTTTTCTTTTTGTAATAGTTCAAGGTAAAGTTGTTCATTCATTTCCCATTTAAACTGCATTCGGAAAAATGCGAAAAAAAGGATGGAAATACATACTGCGATAACAATGGCCATGAAAGTTCCCGAAGTTGTTTTGGAAATCTTTGTATACCATTCCGGAAAGAAAAGATACACCACCATAACCGACAAAATGATAGGCAATCCAAAAATTGTGGCCATCGGAAGCCCACCGGTTAATTTTCTGATGAATGTATTTTCCCTGTCCCTGTTATCTTTCCAATATTCAACAAACGATTTTTCCTTTGGCGAAAGCATCATACAAAATTAATGAAATTGATCCAACCCTTTGAAATTTAATCAATATCTTGTAGATCGTAATTTACGATCCGCATGAAAATAGAGCAACTAATAGTTCAGCATTTATACAATAGCAAAAAAGTTTCTCTGGAAGATATTGGTACTTTTTATTTATCGCCTAATGTTAATTTAAATGGTGATGATAAAGACGTTGTTTTACCCGAGAATGCCATCACCTTTGAGTTTCAGCCAAAAGCTCCGCGTGATGAAAGCCTAGTAGATTTTATTGTTCAGCATTCCCGGAAAATAAAGCCACTGGCCACTTCCGATCTTGAATCTTACAGTATTCTTGGTCGCGAATATCTGAATATTGGAAAGCCTTTTATTATTGAAGGTTTGGGAATTTTACAAAAAACCCAGTTTGGCAAATATGAATTTACACAGGGACATACCATCAATCCGAAATTAGAAGCACAGGCAGCTTACATCAAAGAAAAAGATGATCATGTAATCGACTTTTCCAGTCCTGCAAGAAAAAATAATTCAGGGAAAAATGGAATGATTGTACTCATACTTATTATTGTTGCCCTATCTGCAGCTGCTATTATTTATTTTGTTACACGTGAGCCAAAAGTTCCTGTTGTAAATTCTGCTGATAATACTTCGGATACGTCTCAACTTCTTATTCAGGTTCCTATAGCTGATTCTGCTGCTATAAGAGATTCTATCATAAAAGCGGAAGGAATTAAAACGGATAATACAACTTTTAAAATCATCATTAAAAAATTCTACACCAGGAATGCTGCAGAAAAAGCTTTAAAAAGATATACAGATATGGGACAAAATCTGGAGATCAAAGAATCTGATTCTTCCTTTTATATTATTAAAGGATTTTATGCTCCTATAACAGATACTTCAAAAGTTAAAGATTCTCTTTCCCGGTTATTAGGCGTAAGAGCTACTCTATTTTAATTAAATGATGGTTCGTGCAAACGCCGTTTGTATATGTTTGCTGAATTTCATTATTTATGTTTGATATCTATAGATTCCATTTCCTTTAATAATTGGATTTGTTTGTCAGATAAATTGGTTGGCAGTTTTACAAGGTATGTAACAAACAAATCACCATACTGTCCATCAACTTTATATACCGGAAAGCCTTTTCCCTTTAAACGAATTTTAGTATTGTTTTGCGTTTCCGGTTTCACTTTTAATTTTAATGTTCCATGCATTGTTTCCAGGGTGATATCTCCGCCAAGTAATGCCGTGTACAAATCAATTTCCTGCGTCAGGTGCAAATCGCTTCCTGTCCTTTTATAAGGCGTATTATTGTGTACGTTGAGCGTGATAAACAG
>JBKJSZ010000169.1:0-9748 GCA_046593675.1 Ferruginibacter sp. | reverse complement strand
ATCGTGGGAGATCCTGCGTGTAAGAAATTTAGTGACGAGGCAAGTGAAACCAATTGGGATGGAAGCGTGGCATTATTCGAAGCTGCAGAAAAAGCAGGCGTTAAAAGATTTGTATTTGCCAGTACCTGCAGTAACTATGGTAAAATGCCGGATCCAGATTCATTTGTTACAGAAAAATCTGAACTCAATCCTGTTTCATTATATGCAGAATTAAAAGTAAAATTTGAAAACTATTTATTAATAGATAGGAAAGATACAAACATGTGCAGCACGGCATTGCGTTTCAGCACTGTGTATGGCTTTTCTCCCCGTATACGTTTCGATCTTACGGTAAATGAATTTACCAGAAATGCTGCCATTCATGGTGAACAGGAAATCTGGGGCCAACAATTCTGGCGTCCGTATTGTCACGTGGATGATCTTGCAAGAGCGGTAATTTTAGTGCTGGAAACCCCGGATGAAAAAGTTCGTGCAAATGTTTTTAATGTTGGAAGCACAGAAGAAAATTATAACAAAGGAATGATTATTGGTGAAGTATGTAAAGTTGTTCCTAATGTTACCGTAAATTTTGTAGAGAGTTCCGAAGATCCGAGAGATTACCGCGTAAACTTTGATAAAATAAAAAATGAACTCGGATATACCATTACTAAAAAAGTTCCCGATGGCGTTATAGAAATTTATA
This sequence comes from Ferruginibacter sp., assembly GCA_046593675.1. Taxonomy (GTDB): domain Bacteria; phylum Bacteroidota; class Bacteroidia; order Chitinophagales; family Chitinophagaceae; genus Ferruginibacter. The sequence continues at coordinate 9,066 of JBKJSZ010000169.1, read as the reverse complement.
CACTGTTGAAAACAGGAATTGTTACAGATTCATTTGCTCAAAAATTCAGGAATATCTGATAATAAACATTTTGTGTTTTTGTCTTCCTGCATGTATTGTATGTGATTGGTATATATTGAGCGCACATAATTCCAGCCATACTTTTTAATTACATTTGCCTCAAACTTAATAGTTATGGTTTTGCTTTCAGGGCCCAACATGGGCGGTAATGAATTGAAGTATGTAACAGAGTGTTTAGAAACCGGTTGGGTTAGCAGTGTGGGCGCTTATGTAGATCAGTTTGAAAAAATGACCGCAGCATTTGCCGGAACAAAATATGGCATTGCAACCAGTAGCGGTACTACCGCTTTACACACCTGCCTTGTGATGTTGGGTGTACAGGAAAATGATTATGTGATAGCTCCGAATATTACATTCATCGCCAGTATCAATTCTATAAAATATACAGGCGCTTCCCCTATTTTAATTGATGCGAATCCTCACGATTGGCAGATGGATCTTGATCTGCTGGAACAGTTTCTGAATGAAGAAACATTTATCAGAGACGAAGTATGTTATCACAGATCAGGCAAACGTATTCCTGTAATTATGCCCGTACATGTTTTGGGAAATATGTGTGATATGGACAGGTTGATGGAGATAGCAAAAAAAAATTATCTCAAGGTTCTTGAAGACTCCACAGAGGCGTTGGGAAGTTATTATAAAGGAAAACATGCCGGCAGTTTTGGCTTAATGGGAACATTCAGTTATAATGGAAATAAAATCATTACTACAGGTGGTGGAGGTATGATTGTTACCGATGATGAACAATTGGCTAAGAGAGCAAAACACCTCACCACACAGGCAAAGAGTGATCCGTTTGAATATATTCATGATGATATCGGTTACAATTACAGATTGGTAAATGTAGCGGCCGCTATGGGTGTTGCCCAGATGGAACAATTGCCTTCTTTCCTCGAAAAGAAAAAGCAAATCATTCAATTTTATAAAAGTGAACTGAAAGATGTGGGAGATATTAACTTTCAACGTATAAGCATTGACGTCAATCCCAATTGGTGGCTGCCCACTATCCGAACATCCAGGCAAAGAGAAATATTGACAGCGCTGAATGACCAAAAATTGCAAAGTCGGCCTTTCTGGGTTCCGATGAATCAGCTAGCCATGTTTTCGAATGATATTTTTTACAATCACACCAATCAATCCGAAGATATTTATAAACACTGCCTGAGTATTCCTTGTTCTACAAATATTACAGACGCCGAATTGCAACGTGTTGCAGATAATATAAAAGCATGCTTTAAATAAAAACAGATGTATAAGCTATTCAAACGGCTTTTTGATTTTATTATGGCATTGCTGGCACTGCTTATTTTGTCACCTGTTTTTATAATCGTTATAATTGGTCTTTCGCTTACAGGTGAACGCGAGGTTTTTTATTTACAGGAACGAATTGGATATCGTAATAAGAAATTTTACATCTGGAAGTTTGCCACCATGCTTAAGAATAGCCCGAACATAGGAACCGGAGAAATTACTTTACGCAATGATCCACGCGTAACTTCTTTTGGAAAAATATTGCGTCGCACCAAGATCAATGAGTTACCTCAGATCATAAATGTGCTTAAAGGAGATATGAGTATTGTGGGGCCTAGGCCACTCATGCATGTGAGCTTTACAATATATAGCGAAGAAGATCAGCAAAATATTTATTCCGTTCGTCCGGGTATAACTGGAATTGGTTCCTTGATTTTTCGTGACGAAGAAAAATTATTATCGGAAGCTCTTGATCCACGTGCGATGTATCATTCCATTTATCCTTATAAAGCGGAACTGGAGAAATGGTACCGTTCTCATTTTTCTTTTTATACGGATATGATGATTGTATTTTTAACTGCGATCGCTATTTTTTCTAACGGTTTACTTACTCCTCAACAGATTTTTAAAGACATTCCTTCCCGCCGCTTCTGATTGGAAACATACTTTTCCTGATATCCAAATTTTATTTGTAATAATAAATATGTGTTGAACATGTTGATAGTCAGCACAACTAAGTGCAGATTTCCATCCGTATTATATATTTCTGCCATTAATTTTAAAATGTTTAATCTTTTAATGAAACTCTTAAACAAAAAAGAACGTACTTTGTAATATATATATGGATTCCTTTACTATAAAAGACCTTGAGAACCTATCAGGCATCAAGGCACATACATTACGGATCTGGGAGCAGCGTTACGATTTCTTAAAACCAAGCCGTACGCTTACCAAAATCCGTTATTATTCAAATAACGAATTAAAATTGGTGTTGAATATTGCTCTACTCAATAAGTATGGCTTTAAAGTATCACACATCAATAAAATGGATGATACGGAAATGCAGGAAAAAATTCTTTCCCTGAACAATGCCCAGGCACAACAGGAAAGAATATTAAATGAGCTTATCCAGCATATGGTTGATCTGAATACCGATGAAATGGAGACGGTTCTGGATACGTACATTTTATCCAGAGGAATTGAAAAAACCATATTACAGATCATCTTTCCATTTTTAGAAAAGATTGGTATTCTGTGGCTTACGAACCATATAAACCCTGCTCAGGAACATTTAGTTAGTAACATGGTTCGGCAAAAATTAATAGTTGGTATAGAAGGTTTGCAACCCATACTAAAACTGAATAAAACCATCCTGCTCTTTTTACCAGCCGGAGAATATCATGAAATGGGTTTGTTATTCATGCATTTTTTATTGAAAAGCAGAGGCATAAATGTGATTTATCTAGGGGCTAATATTCCTGTTAAAGATGTGGATTATGTAGTAAAAATTAAGAAACCGGATTACCTGTACTGCCATCTTTCTGTAGGTACTTCCTTCAATTTTGATAAATTTTTAGCTTCTGTATCTACGGTTTTTCCAAAAATTCCAACAGTAATTTCCGGCCATCTTACCAATACCTATCAGAAAAAAATAAAGAGTCCGGTTATATTCAAACGTTCTTTTGCTGAAGTTATGGATTTTGTATTATCACTATAAACCGGCTGAAACCCTCCAATAGTTTTGTGGAAGGTTAGGCTACAAAAAATAAACAAAATGTCTGGTATAGAATTCAATCAATTGCTGGTAAACAATGCTGATTATTTAAAACCGTTTGCTTTTACATTAACAAGAGATAACGAATCAGCTCGCGACCTGATGCAGGAAACACTGTACCGGGCATTAGCCAATAAGGAAAAGTATCATGTGGGTACAAACGTGAAAGCATGGATGTTTACCATCATGAGGAATATCTTTATAAATAATTACCGTAGAAAGGCAAAGCAAAAAACTATTTTTGATTCCACGCCCAATGATTTCTTATTAGATACGCACCAGGGAGCTATAGCAAACAGTGCAGAAAATTCTTTAATGCTGAAAGATATCAAGAAAGCCGTCCATGATCTTCCTGATATTTTTCGCAAACCGTTCGAAATGTTTTTTGAAGGATATAAATACAATGAGATATCAGATCTGTTACAGGAACCTTTAGGTACTATAAAAAGCAGGATACACTTTGCCCGTAAATTATTGAAAGAACAAATTGCAAGATATTAAAAAACGATATTGAAAAAAGTAATCGTGATAGGAAGTGGATTTTCCGGCTTATCTGCCGCAACATATCTGGCAAAAGCAGGTTGTGATGTAACTGTTTTAGAAAAAAATGAAAGCAGTGGTGGAAGAGCCAGAAATTTTGTAGCAAAGGGATTTACTTTTGATATGGGACCGAGCTGGTATTGGATGCCTGGCGTTTTTGAAAATTATTTTTCATACTTTGGGAAAAAAGTATCAGATTATTATACACTTAAAAGACTCGACCCTTCATACCGCATTTATTGGAATGACGGGCCAATGGATATTCCTGCAGATTTTTCTGAACTGCAAAAACTATTTGAAAGCATAGAGCCCGGAGCTGCAACACAACTGGAAGCTTTTTTAATAGAGGCAAAGTATAAATATGAAGTTGGAATTAATAAACTGGTTTTAAAACCGGGATTATCCATCACAGAATTTTTAGACTGGGAACTTGCTGTTGGCGTTTTTAAACTGGATGTGTTCACTTCAATGAAAAAGCATGTTCAAAAATATTTTAAACATCCTAAGCTTGTTCAGTGGATGGAATTTCCGGTGTTATTTTTAGGAGCATTGGCTTCACAAATTCCAGCCTTATATAGTTTGATGAATTATGCAGATATCAAACTGGGAACTTGGTATCCTCAGGGAGGAATGTTTAAAATAGCAGAAGGAATGGAATCACTTGCCAAAGAAAATGGTGTTCATTTTCATTTTAATTCTGCCGTTCAATCTATAAAAATGATAGAAGGAAATGTTACCGGTGTAGAAATTCAACAAAATGAAAAAATGATTTTCATGGAAGCAGATGTGTTGGTAGGTTCCGGGGATTATCATCATATGGAAACTTTACTCCCGGAAAAATCAAGATCCTATTCAAAAAATTATTGGAACAAAAGAATGATGGCACCTTCATGCCTTTTATATTATGTTGGCTTAAAGAAAAAACTAAAAGGAATATTGCACCACAGCTTATTTTTTGATGTAGATTTTAATGAACATGGAAAGGAAATATATGACGATCCAAAATGGCCAGAAGAGCCCTTGTTCTATGTTTGCACACCATCTGTAACAGATGAAACTGTTGCACCTGCAGGTTGTGAAAATTTGTTTTTTTTAATTCCTGTTGCAGCAGGATTGGAAGGAGATTCTGAAATATTAAGAAAAAAATATTTTGATAAAATCGTAACCCGATTTGAGATACAAACCGGCGAGAAAATAAATGGCGATATTATTTACTACCGATCTTATTCTATATCGGATTTTAAAAAAGATTATAATGCTTTTAAAGGCAATGCTTATGGATTGGCGAATACGCTTATGCAAACAGCTTTGCTGAAGCCATCCATGAAAAGCAAAAAAGTAAAAAATCTTTTTTATACAGGTCAGTTAACTGTTCCCGGTCCCGGAGTTCCACCTGCGATCATTAGTGGACAAGTGGCTGCTAAACAGGTTTTAAAATGTCTGGAAAAAAGAAATTTAAATTAATATGATCAGGCTTTTTAACGACGTTAGTAATATATGCAGTAGAATAACTACTGAAAAATACAGCACTTCATTCAGTAGTGCCATCAGGCTGTTACATAAAGATCTCCAGAAACCTGTATATAATATATATGGTTTTGTTCGTTTTGCAGACGAAATCGTGGATACTTTTCATGAATACGACAAAGCCACTTTATTATCTGAATTTCGTGAACAGACTTACCTGGCCATTGAACGGGGTATCAGCATAAATCCAATTCTTCATAGTTTTCAACAAACGGTAAATAAATATAAGATCGATATGCATTTAATAAATGCATTTTTCAAAAGCATGGAGGAAGACCTGGAAACCACAAAATATGATGAGAAAGGATATAAAGAATATATATATGGCAGCGCGGAAGTTGTAGGATTAATGTGCTTATTTGTTTTTTGTGAAGGCGCAAAAAATGAATATGAAAAACTGAAACCTTATGCTCAAAGTCTGGGTGCTGCTTTTCAGAAAGTAAATTTTCTAAGAGACGTAAAAGCGGATAAAGAAACATTGAATCGCACATATTTTCCAAAAGTTGATTTCAATAATTTTACCGCTATGCATAAAACAGAAATTGAGCTGGATATTGAAAATGATTTTAAATTAGCCTATGAAGGCATAAAGATGTTGCCATCAAAAGCAAGATTCGGAGTATACGTGGCTTATAAATATTATTTGTCTTTATTTAAAAAAATTAAAAGAACGGTTCCTGCTTCCATTTTTGAAACACGAATCAGTATTCCAAATTATTCAAAAGCATCGATCGTTTTTATGGCAGGTTTAAAAAGTCAATTTAGAATGTTGTGATGAACCAGGTAATATTGGTAAATGATAAAGATGAACCTGTAGGTGTCATGGAAAAAATGGAAGCACATGTACAGGGTTTGTTACATCGTGCGTTCTCTGTTTTTATATTTAACAACAAAGGCGAGATGTTGCTCCACCAAAGGGCAATAGAAAAATATCACAGCGGAGGTTTATGGACTAATGCCTGCTGCAGTCATCCTTCTCCAGATGAAAATTTGGAAAATTCTGCACATAAACGATTAAATTTTGAAATGGGCTTCGATACCACGCTTCTTTCCACTTTTTCATTCATATACAAAACTGTATTTGATAACGGTTTAACAGAACATGAATTCGACCATGTGTTTATGGGAAAGTACAATGGTTTAATAAATCCTCAATCCTCGGAAGTTCAGGCTTATGCTTATTTTCCCATAATTGAAATCGAAAATCAGATAATCTCCACTCCAGAAAATTTTACCAGCTGGTTTAAAATTGCATTTCCAAAGGTGGTAGAGTATATTGCAGTGCATCCGATGTAAGTTTCATGCCATCAAAAAAGTTAATCATAATTGGAAGTGGTGTCGCAGGAATGGCATCCGCCATACGACTTGCTGCATTTGGGTTTGATGTAACAGTTTATGAAGCCAACGATTATCCCGGAGGTAAACTTTCGGGCTTTAAGAAAGACGGATTTCAATTTGATGCAGGACCTTCACTATTTACAGAGCCGGACAATATAGAGGAATTATTTACAATTTGCGGAGAAGATATTAATCTATATTTTAAATACACAAAAGTTCACAACACCTGCAATTATTTTTTTGAAAATGGAAAAGTAATTCATGCATCCGCTGATCCGGATGTACTTGAAAATGAACTTCGTGAAAAATTAAATGAAACGGGTGATGTAAAAAATTACCTGTTGCGTTCCGGGTCTTTATATAAAAATATAGGTTCTGTATTTGTAAATCATTCTTTACATAAATCCGGAACATGGCTGCATACAAGGATTTTAAATGCGTTAAAACATTTCAGATTTCCTTATTTATTTCAGACTTTGCATTCATATAATAAAGGCAGGTTTAGTCAGAAAGAAACGATACAGATTTTCAACAGGTATGCTACATATAATGGAAGCAATCCATACAAGGCTCCTGCCATGTTAAGTCTTATACCGCACCTGGAATTTAATACGGGAACATGGTATCCGGAAGGCGGAATGATCAGCATAACCAATGCGTTATATAATCTGGCTTTACGTAAAGGTGTAACGTTTAAGTTTGCTCAACAGGTTCAAAAAATCATTCACTTTGAGGGAAAGGTTGCCGGTATTGTTTGTAACAATGAAAATATTTATGCAGATATTGTTGTGAGTAATGCCGACATATATTTTACTTATAAAAATTTATTGCATCTGGAGTATAAAGCTAAAAAGTTATTAAAACAGGAGCGAAGCAGTTCTGCATTGATATTCTACTGGGGAATTTCAAAATCATTTCCTCAGCTTGATCTTCATAATATATTTTTCAGCTCGGATTACCAGAAGGAATTTAATTATCTTTTTCATAAAATAAGTTCATTCGATGACCCAACTGTATATGTAAATATCACTTCAAAAAAAGAACCATCCTTATCGCCTTCCGGAATGGAAAATTGGTTTGTAATGATCAACGTGCCTTCAGATAACGGACAAAATTGGGAAGAGATCAAAGAACGGTCTCGAAAAAATATCATTCAAAAATTAACCCGCTTATTGAATGAAGATATTTCTTCTCTTATTGTTTCAGAGTCGGTTTTAGATCCATTGTTAATTGAAGAGCGTACGAAAAGTTTTAAAGGTTCTCTGTATGGCACCAGTTCTAATACTAAATCAGCTGCTTTTGTTCGTCATCCCAATTTCAATAATCAAATTAAAGGAATGTATTTCTGTGGAGGTAGCGTACATCCGGGCGGCGGAATTCCTTTATGTCTGCGAAGTGCAAAAATAGTTTCATCGATCATACAAAATGTTTACCAAAAAAATACACATTGAGTAATTCACGGAAACAACTCATTGCAACAATAATTGCCATTGTGTTTCATATTATTGGTTTTACCGGTATTCTGATCAATAGAGAATGGATGTCTGCAGCTACAGCGTTCAATTTAGTTTTGATGTTTGTATTGGTGTTGTTCACCCATGAAAAAATAAATATCCGTTTATGGGGATTTATCTTTTCCTGTTTTTGCACTGGCATTGTGGTAGAATATATCGGTTCCACAACAGGTTATCTGTTTGGCAATTACCAGTATGGAAATGTTTTAGGATTCTCTGTAAAAAATGTTCCGTTAATCATTGGGATTAACTGGTTTTTAGTGATTTATTGTTGTGCAGTCAGTATGTATTTTTTAATTCAGAAATTATCGCTCGCATCCGAAGAATCTTTATCTCTTAACATAAAAAAAATATCTTTGGTAATAGACGGAGCATTACTGGCGGTATTTTTTGACTGGCTGATAGAACCTGTTGCTGTTACACTTGGTTATTGGAAATGGGAAGGAGAAATTCCTGCATTCAATTATATAACCTGGTTTGTGGTGAGCATGTTTTTAATGTTGCTTTTTCGCATTTTCAAAATTCCGGGCAACAACAAATTTGGCGTAAATTTGTTATTAATTCAGATGATGTTCTTCCTGTTATTGCGAACTTTTTTATGAATATATTTTTTCTCATATTGATTACACTTTGTACTTTTTTATTAATGGAAGGTATTACGTGGCTTACACATAAATATGTGATGCATGGTTTCTTATGGTATTTGCATGAAGATCATCATCGTCCACGGCCGGGTATTTTCGAAAAGAATGATGCATTCTTTCTCATCTTCGCCATTCCAAGCTGGCTTTGTATTATGCTTGGTTTACAAAATGGTTATTATTGGACGGCAGCTATAGGTTTTGGTATTGCCATGTACGGGTTCTCTTATTTTTTAGTACATGACGTTATCATCCATCAGCGTTTTAAATGGTTCACGCGAAGCAGTAATAAATATATTCTTACAATAAAATGTGCACACAAGATGCATCATAAACATATCAATAAAGAACATGGTGAGAGTTTCGGAATGTTATATGTTGCCAGAAAATATTGGGAAAAAGTAAAGCAGGATCGCCT